>NZ_JAPVZN010000006.1:0-134910 GCF_041432385.1 Streptococcus sp. 27098_8_91 | reverse complement strand
TTCAACATTCCAGTAGCTGGATTGAAGGCAGGCGACAAAGTTTCTGTAACAGCGACAGACGCAGCAGGTAACAAGTCAGGCGCAACAGACGCAACAGTAGCGCCAGCAGTCCCAGTTGTGAACGATGGTAAAGTGTCTGAAGCAAACGGAGCTAAAGCACCAGCCCTTACTCCAGTAGTAGATCCAAGCAACTTGACAGATGCCGAAAAAGCTAAAGTAGCTGAAGAAGTTAAGAAAGCTAACCCAACTGCGACAGATGTTAAGGTGAACAATGACGGATCAGTAGTTGTAACCTTTGCGGACGGATCAGTGGCAACAATTGCAGCTAATAAAGTTGTTAAGGAAGCAACTAAAGAGTCATCTGCTCAAGCACCAGCTAAGAAAGCAGGAGCGAAAGAATTGCCAAACACTGGTACTAAACAATCTAACGCTTCACTTGGACTAGCACTTCTTGCAGCAGTGACAGGAGGACTCCTTATCTCTAAAAAACGTAAGGAAGAAGAGTAAACCATTACTCGGATAAAGCAAATCTTAGAATCTTGATTCTATGAGATTGCTAGAAAAGAAGCTGGGTAAAAACTCACTTCTAAATATAAAAACAACGAGCATTTCCATAGTTGGAGATGCTCGTTTTTCTTATGTCATTGTTTATAATCAAAGTCTTTTATACCATTTGCCAAATCTATCAAGGCTTGAAGAAAAACATGAGACAAGATAGTAGCTATTCTGAGGTTATTGTCTTATTTTTAACACTTATTGATCTATAAAAGAGCATGAAAAATTCACACCTTATTTGGTATTTTTGAAATAAGGTATTATAGCAGAGTGAATCTATAATAGTACATTACGACTGCTAAAAATATTTCTAGAAATTAGTTTGACTTTCCTAATTGAATTGTTCATACTTTATTTCAATTTACTATATGAATTAAGGAAAATAAAGTGCCACTGATGATATTGTGGTCTACTTGGAAAAGCTTTGAATTTAACCTAAAATATGGTAGAATAACAATTATTAAAATTTGAAGGAGACATTTATGAAGACAAAAACACTAGCGCAAATTGCTGGAATTATTGGGACTATCTCAGGCTCACTCTTGGCAATTTTGCCAGTCGTAATATTAATGGTTGCATCTATTTTTGCGAATGAAGATTTTGCAGGAGTAGTTTTAGCGATTATCTTCATTGTTTTTACCTTAGTAAAAATCGCAACTCTCATTCTTGGAATTCTCTCTCTAATCTACTATAAGGATGATAAGCGCATATCAATGGCGCCATCTGTTTTGTTAATCGTTGGTTCTGTAGTAGGACTGATTCCATTTTTAGGCTGGATTGGTGGAATTGTCATTGTCATCGGTGGCGCCCTATTCCTAACAAGTTTGAAACAATTTCAAGTTCAAGAATAGTTGTTTATTGAGAGAAGGGGAGGTCACCTCTTCTCTTTTTAGTCGATTTTGACTAGCTTTTTTGTGAAAAATTGTGTAAAATAGAATAGATAAACGAGGGAAACCTCGGAAAATAAAAGGAGTATCCATCAAATGGTAAAATTGGTTTTTGCTCGCCACGGTGAGTCTGAATGGAACAAAGCTAACCTTTTCACTGGTTGGGCTGATGTTGATTTGTCTGAAAAAGGAACACAACAAGCGATTGACGCTGGTAAATTGATCAAAGAAGCTGGTATCGAATTTGACCAAGCTTACACTTCAGTATTGAAACGTGCGATCAAAACAACTAACTTGGCTCTTGAAGCATCTGACCAATTGTGGGTTCCAGTTGAAAAATCATGGCGCTTGAACGAACGTCACTACGGTGGTTTGACTGGTAAAAACAAAGCTGAAGCAGCTGAACAATTTGGTGATGAGCAAGTTCACATCTGGCGTCGTTCATACGATGTGTTGCCTCCTGCAATGCCTCGTGATGACGAATATTCAGCTCACACTGATCGTCGTTATGCTTCACTTGATGACTCAGTTATCCCAGATGCTGAGAACTTGAAAGTAACTTTGGAACGTGCCCTTCCATTCTGGGAAGATAAAATCGCTCCAGCTCTTAAAGATGGTAAGAACGTATTCGTAGGAGCACACGGTAACTCAATCCGTGCTCTTGTAAAACACATCAAAGGTTTGTCAGACGACGAAATCATGGACGTGGAAATCCCTAACTTCCCACCATTGGTATTCGAATTCGACGAAAAATTGAATGTAGTTTCTGAATACTACCTTGGAAAATAAAAAATTGTAAGTTTAGGATTGATTTATATCGATTTCAAAAAGTTACACAAATAATTCAAGCGAAGGATTTAGTTCTGTCTTGCACAGGGCTGAGTCCTTTTAGTTTGATTTTATACTCTTCGAAAATCTCTTCAAACCACGTCAGCGTCGCCTTACTGTATATGTAGGATACTGACTACGTCAGTTCCATCTACAACCTCAAAACAGTGTTTTGAGCTAACTTCGTCAGTTCTATCCACAACCTCAAAACGGTGTTTTGAGCAACCTGCGGCTAGCTTCCTAGTTTGCTCTTTGATTTTCATTGAGTATTTAAGTATAGTGGATTGAACCTAGAATAGTACGCTACGGATTCTAAAACATTTATAGAAATTTATTTGACTTTCCTAATTTCTTTGTTCATATCTTATTTTAATCCACTATAATAATCAATATTGTTTACAATCTCATATCACACTCGGTTCAGAGGTTTAAACATTTTCTCATAGCCTTAGAACGAGATCACATTTCCAAGCACTAAAGAAGGGAATCATCGTGTCCTTTTTATTTATAAAAGTACTTGTTATTAAAAAATTGATGATAAAAATCATGGTGCTATTTCCATCCTTGGTAGCTATGAGAGATAGTATACTCAGATTGGTCAATTTTGAAAGCCTCTGCTAACATGCCGTTCACTTGTTTTTGATTTGCTGAAGTAGAAAGGGTATAAGTGCTCATTCATTATTAAAGTCATATAATGCTGACCAGCAGCCAAGAAAAATCTAACATTTAGGGTGCAGGTCATTCCTGTTTTTTACCAGCAAACTCTCCTCCAGTATCTGTAAGAATGATAGGAAAGAGATAGATGAAGTGCGATTATCTGTGAGATTCATTTTGAAAATTAGTAAAAAAATGGTATAATGAATGGAAAAGATTCGGCTGAAAGTGAATTGGACTTTCAGAAAAAAGAGAGCATTTTAAGCTCTACAAACAGTTGAAGTGACTATTCGGAGGAAAAATGAATACTATTAAATTAACAACACTTGGTGGTGTGCGTGAAAATGGTAAAAACATGTACATCGCAGAAATTAACGACTCGATTTTTGTATTAGATGCAGGATTGAAATATCCTGAAAATGAACAGTTGGGTGTTGATGTCGTTATTCCCAACATGGACTATCTGTTTGAAAATAGCGATCGTATTGCTGGGGTTTTCTTAACACACGGGCATGCGGATGCGATTGGCGCCCTCCCTTATCTCTTGGCAGAAGCTAAGGTTCCTGTATTTGGCTCAGAGCTGACCATTGAACTTGCCAAGCTTTTTGTTAAAGGAAATGACAGTGTCAAGAAATTTGATGATTTCCATGTGATTGATGAAAATACAGAGATTGATTTTGGTGGGACTGTTGTGTCTTTCTTCCGTACAACCCACTCTATTCCAGAAAGTTTGGGTGTGGTCTTGAAAACATCTGAAGGAAACATCGTCTATACAGGGGATTTCAAGTTTGACCAAACGGCTAGTGAATCTTACGCCACTGACTTTGGGCGTTTGGCAGAGATTGGTCGCGAAGGGGTCTTGGCTTTGCTTAGTGACTCAGCAAATGCAGATAGCAATATCCAAGTAGCTAGTGAAAATGAAGTTGGTGTAGAAATCACGCAAACTATCTCTGATTGGGATGGACGTATCATCGTTGCTGCAGTTGCAAGTAACCTTTCTCGTATCCAGCAAGTTTTTGATGCAGCTGCGGAGACAGGGCGTCGTGTTGTCTTGACAGGATTTGACATTGAAAATATCGTCCGTACAGCGATTCGCTTGAAAAAATTGTCTCTAGCAAGTGAAAATCTTTTGATTAAACCAAAAGATATGTCTCGTTTTGAAGATCACGAATTAATTATCCTTGAAACTGGACGTATGGGGGAACCAATTAACGGCCTACGCAAGATGTCTATCGGTCGTCACCGTTATGTTGAAATCAAAGAAGGTGACCTAGTTTATATCGTTACAACACCATCGATCGCCAAGGAAGCAGTGATGGCACGCGTGGAAAATATGGTCTATCAAGCAGGTGGAGTTGTCAAGCCAATTACTCATAGCTTGCGTGTGTCAGGACATGGGAATGCGCGTGATTTGCAATTGATGATCAATCTCTTGCAACCTAAATATCTCTTCCCAATCCAAGGAGAATACCGTGAGTTGGATGCCCATGCCAAGGCTGCTATGGCAGTTGGTATGTTGCCGGAACGGATTTTCATCCCTAAAAAAGGGACTACTATGTCTTATGAGCATGGAGACTTTGTTCCATCTGGTGCAGTTACAGCAGGCGATGTCTTGATTGATGGGAATGCTATCGGAGATGTTGGGAATGTCGTCCTTCGTGACCGTAAGGTCTTGTCAGAAGATGGAATTTTCATCGTGGCTATCACTGTTAACCGTCGTGAGAAAAAAATCATCGCTAAAGCTCGAGTGCACACGCGTGGATTTGTCTATCTCAAGAAGAGCCGTGATATCTTGCGTGAAAGTACTGAGTTGGTAAACCAAACAGTTGAAGATTACCTCCAAGGTGAAGACTTTGATTGGGCAGAACTCAAAGGTAAGGTACGTGATCATTTGGCCAAGTTCCTCTTTGACCAAACAAAACGTCGTCCAGCTATCTTACCAGTAGTCATGGAAGCAAAATAGGATCAAATAGCAAGAGAAAGTCGAGTTTCGGCTTTTTCTTATCTTAAATGAATAAGGAGCAAGTTATGGCAGTAATGAAGATTGAGTATTACTCAGAAGTTTTAGATATGGAGTGGGGAGTGAATGTTCTCTACCCTGATGCGTCTCGGGTTGAGGAGCCAGATTCTACAGATATTCCTGTTCTTTATCTCCTTCATGGGATGTCAGGGAATCACAACAGTTGGCTCAAACGAACCAATGTAGAGCGCTTGCTGCGGGGGACTAATCTGATTGTTGTCATGCCTAATACAAGTAACGGTTGGTATACAGATACTCAGTATGGCTATAACTACTATACAGCTCTAGCAGAAGAACTGCCTAAAGTGCTCAAACGTTTCTTCCCTAATATGTCTAGCAAGCGTGAAAAAACTTTTATCGCTGGCCTTTCAATGGGAGGCTACGGTTCCTTCAAGTTGGCTTTGTCAACCAATCGTTTCTCACACGCAGCTAGTTTTTCTGGTGCTCTTAGTTTCGAAGAGTTTTCTCCAGAAAGTCAAAATCTTGGAACGCTTGCTTACTGGCGAGGAGTTTTTGGCAAGCTTGATAACTGGGAAACTAGTCCTTATTCGCTTGAAAGCCTTGCTAAAAAGTCAGACAAGAAGACCAAACTCTGGGCTTGGTGTGGCGAGCAAGATTTCTTGTATGCTGCCAATAACCTAGCGGTTAAGAACCTCAAAAGGCTTGGTTTTGATGTGACCTATAGCCATAGTGCAGGAACTCATGAATGGTATTATTGGGAAAAACAATTGGAACGGTTTTTGGCTACACTGCCGATTGATTTTGTTTTGGAAGAACGCTTGTCTTAGTTTTAGTTTTCTTTCAGCTTACTCAAGTAAAATAAGGAATCTATCTTTAGAATGGGAATCCATGGCTTAAAGATGGGTTCTTATTTTTTTAGAAAGGCGGGAAATCATGTTCTGGATTATTCGTGTTCTATGTCGATTGTTACTAGGGATTTGGCGCATGTTCTGGCGCCTTGTGTGGACTCTTGTAGTCTTAATTCTCATTGCTTTAGGGATTCTCTGGTATGTGACGGGAGATTTATCTGGTATCTTCAATCAAGCGGGGCAACTTGTTCAAGTTGGTCAAGCAGGTTGGCATCAATGGCAAGAAACTGGTAAGTTGCAAGGCTTGTCTCAGACTGATCATCATCAAGATTCAGGAGTAAAATGGCCCCAAGCGCAGGCGACAATTTATATTGATCCTCAAATGGATGCAACCTTTCAAAAGGCTTATGCCGAAGCTATTGCCAACTGGAATCAGACTGGCGCTTTTAATTTTGTACTTGTGACAGAACCTGACCAAGTAACTATTTTTGCGACTGAAATGAATGATGGTTCCACATCTGTTGCCGGTGAGGCAGAGAGTCAGACAAATCTCCTTACCAAACAATTTACTTCAGTAACAGTTCGTTTGAATCATTATTATTTATCTAATCCAAACTATGGCTATACCTATGATCGTATCTTGCATACGGCAGAGCATGAGTTAGGACATGCCATTGGCTTGGAACATACTAATGAAGTGTCAGTCATGCAGCCAGCAGGTTCTTATTATGGTATTCAGGCTCAAGATGTTCAAGCAGTTCAAGAACTATATGAGTCTGGAGAATAGGTGATTTTCAAACGAAAAATAGAGCTCCCTGATGTAAGCAATGAGGGGAGCTTTTTGCTATAATGGAACTATGAATAACTTGATTAAATCAAAACTGGAGCTCTTGCCGACCAGCTCTGGTTGTTACATTCACAAGGACAAAAACGGCACAATCATCTATGTTGGGAAGGCTAAAAATCTGCGCAATCGTGTGCGATCATATTTCCGTGGGAGCCATGATACCAAAACAGAAGCCTTGGTGTCTGAAATTGTAGATTTTGAGTTTATTGTCACGGAGTCTAATATTGAGGCTCTCCTTCTGGAAATCAACCTGATTAAGGAAAACAAGCCCAAGTACAATATTATGCTCAAGGACGATAAGTCCTATCCTTTCATCAAAATTACCAATGAGCGCTATCCTCGCCTGATTATCACTCGTCAGGTCAAGAAAGACGGTGGTCTTTATTTTGGTCCCTATCCTGATGTGGGGGCGGCCAATGAAATCAAGCGACTTCTGGATCGGATTTTTCCTTTTCGTAAGTGTACTAATCCACCGTCTAAGGTCTGTTTTTATTACCATATCGGCCAGTGCGTGGCTCACACCATTTGTAAGAAAGACGAGGCTTATTTCAAAGCCATGGCTCAAGAAGTCTCTGATTTTCTAAAGGGGCAGGATGATAAAATCATCGATGACCTCAAGGAAAAGATGAATGTGGCAGCTCAGAGTATGGAATTTGAACGTGCAGCTGAATATCGAGATCTGATTCAGGCCATTGGAACCCTTCGGACCAAGCAACGAGTTATGGCCAAGGATCTCCAAAATCGCGATGTCTTTGGCTATTATGTAGATAAGGGTTGGATGTGCGTTCAGGTTTTCTTTGTCCGTCAAGGTAAGCTCATTGAGCGTGATGTCAACCTTTTTCCTTACTACAATGATCCAGATGAAGATTTCCTAACCTATGTTGGGCAGTTTTATCAAGAAAAATCTCATCTGGTTCCCAATGAAATTTTGATTCCTCAGGATATTGATGAAGAGGCAGTCAAAGCCTTGGTGGATACCAAGGTTCTCAAACCCCAACGTGGGGAGAAAAAACAACTGGTCAATCTCGCTATCAAAAATGCGCGTGTAAGTTTGGAGCAGAAATTTAACCTGCTAGAAAAATCAGTTGAAAAGACTCAAGGTGCCATTGAAAACTTGGGACGACTCTTACAAATTCCAACCCCAGTCCGTATCGAGTCCTTTGACAATTCCAATATCATGGGGACTAGTCCTGTTTCTGCCATGGTTGTTTTTGTTAACGGGAAACCGAGCAAGAAGGATTACCGCAAGTATAAGATTAAGACAGTTGTTGGACCAGATGACTATGCTAGTATGCGAGAGGTCATCCGCAGACGCTATGGGCGCGTCCAGCGTGATGGCTTGACACCGCCTGATTTGATCGTCATTGATGGGGGACAAGGACAAGTCAATATCGCTAAGCAGGTTATTCAAGAAGAGTTGGGGTTAGATATTCCCATTGCAGGTCTGCAAAAAAACGATAAGCACCAAACCCATGAATTGCTCTTTGGAGATCCGCTTGAGGTGGTAGAGCTGTCTCGCAATTCTCAGGAATTTTTTCTCCTACAACGAATCCAAGATGAGGTCCATCGCTTTGCAATCACCTTCCACCGACAACTCCGTTCGAAAAATTCCTTCTCCTCTCAATTGGATGGAATTGAAGGCCTGGGTCCAAAACGCAAGCAGAACTTGATGAAATATTTCAAATCTCTGACAAAAATCAAGGAAGCCAGCGTGGATGAGATTGTCGCAGTTGGTATACCAAGAGCAGTAGCAGAGGCTGTTCACCAACACTTGAATCCCCAAGAGCGTGTAGAACTAGCTCAGGTAGCAGAGTCGCCTGCTGAATACAAGTGATAAAGTAACAAGGAAAGGTTTTTGCTTTAGCGAGTGCAAGCTAGTCAGAATTGTGGTAAAATAGATAAGATATGACTAAAGAATTTCATCATGTAACGGTCATGCTCCATGAAACCATTGATATGCTTGATGTAAAACCTGACGGTATTTACGTTGATGCGACCTTGGGTGGAGCAGGCCATAGCGAGTATTTATTAAGTAAATTAAGTGAAAAGGGGCATCTCTATGCCTTTGACCAAGACCAGAATGCCATTGACAATGCGCAAAAACGTCTGGCGCCTTATATAGAAAAAGGAATGGTTACCTTCATCAAGGACAACTTCCGTCATTTGCAAGCACGTTTGCAGGAAGCGGGTGTAGAAGAAATTGATGGCATTTGTTATGACTTAGGTGTTTCGAGCCCGCAGTTAGACCAGCGTGAACGTGGTTTTTCTTATAAAAAAGATGCCCCGCTGGATATGCGGATGAATCAGGAAGCTAGTCTGACAGCTTATGAGGTAGTGAACCATTATGACTATCATGACTTGGTTCGTATTTTCTTCAAATATGGAGAAGACAAATTCTCCAAACAGATCGCTCGGAAGATTGAACAGGCGCGTGAGTTGAAGCCAATTGAGACAACGACTGAATTAGCAGAGATTATCAAGTCTGCTAAGCCTGCCAAGGAACTCAAGAAAAAAGGTCATCCGGCCAAGCAAATTTTCCAAGCCATCCGTATTGAGGTCAATGATGAATTAGGAGCTGCAGATGAGTCCATCCAACAAGCTATGGAATTACTAGCAGTGGACGGAAGAATCTCAGTCATTACCTTTCATTCACTGGAAGATCGCTTGACCAAGCAATTGTTCAAGGAAGCTTCAACAGTGGAAGTGCCAAAAGGCTTGCCTTTCATCCCAGATGATCTTAAGCCCAAGATGGAATTAGTCTCTCGCAAACCGATTCTACCAAGCAAGGAGGAGTTGGAGGCCAATAATCGTTCCCACTCAGCCAAGTTACGAGTAGCTCGAAAAATTCATAAGTAAGGGGATAAAATGGTAGAAAAAAGAGAAACAACGAGCCAATTACTGCAAGCTCGTATCAAGAGATTTTCACGTGTTGAGAAGGCCTTTTACCTTTCGATTGCCATTACAGCCCTTGTCTTAGCCATCAGTGTGGTCTATATGCAAACCAAGCTCCTGCAAGTTCAAAGTGATTTGACAACTGTCAACAGACAGATTGAGGAGAAAAAGACGGAGCTGGACGACGCTAAGCAAGAAGTCAATGAATTGATTCGCTCAGAACGTCTGGCGGGTGTCGCGGATTCGCAAGACTTGCAATTAAACAATGGAAATATCCGATCGGCGGAGTAATATATGAAAACATGGAAAGAAAAAATAGTACACTTTGCCATTAAGAATCGCAGAACTCCTCTAGAAAACCGCAGACGAGTTGGAAAAAGCCTTAGTCTCTTGGCTGTCATTCTCTTTGCTGTTTTTTTGGTTAACTTTGCGGTGATTATTGGTACGGGAAAGAAGTTTGGTGTTGACCTGGTCAAAGAAGCTTATAAGGTTCATCAAACAACTCGAATAGTCCCTGCTAAGAGGGGAACCATTTATGATCGTAATGGAACTCCGATTGCAGAAGATGCAACCTCCTACAATGTTTATGCGGTCATTGATAAGGATTATAAGTCTGCGAATGGAGATATTCTATATGTTGAGGAATCTCAGTACAATAAGGTAGCCGAAATTTTCCATAAGTATTTGGATATGGAGGAGACCTACGTCAAAGATCAACTCTCTCAACCCAATCTCAAACAGGTTTCCTTTGGTACTAAAGGAAATGGGATTACCTACGCAAATATGATGTCCATAAAAAAGGATCTAGAAGCTGCCAAGGTTGAGGGAGTGGATTTTACCACAAGCCCCAATCGAAGTTATCCAAATGGGAAATTTGCTTCATCCTTCATTGGTCTAGCCCAGCTCCATGAAAATGAAGATGGTTCGAAGAGCCTTATTGGAACATCTGGTATTGAAAGCTCCTTGAATAGCTTGTTAGCAGGGACAGATGGTATTATTACCTATGAAAAAGACCGTCTAGGTAATATCGTTCCTGGTACGGAACAAGTCACTCAACAAACCGTAGATGGAAAAGATGTCTACACGACAATATCTAGTCCTTTGCAATCCTTTATGGAAAGCCAAATGGATGCCTTCCAGGAAAAAGTGAAAGGCAAGTACATGACTGCGACCTTGGTTAGCGCCAAGACAGGAGAAATTCTGGCCACGACTCAAAGGCCGACCTTTGATGCTGATACCAAAGAAGGGATTACAGAGGACTTTGTCTGGCGTGATATCCTTTACCAAAGTAACTATGAACCAGGTTCAACCATGAAGGTCATGACCTTAGCAGCAGCTATAGATAACAATACCTTCCCTGGAGGAGAATATTTCAACAGTAGTGAACTGAAGGTGGCGGATGCTACCATCAAAGACTGGGATGTCAATGAAGGTCTGACTAGTGGTGGAATGATGACCTTCTCGCAAGGTTTTGCTCACTCTAGTAACATCGGTATGACTCTCCTTGAGCAGAAAATGGGTGATGCTACTTGGTTAGACTATCTCAATCGTTTCAAATTTGGAGTTCCGACTCGGTTTGGGATGAGTGAAGAGTATGCTGGTCAACTCCCTGAAGATAATATCGTTAATATTGCCATGAGTTCCTTTGGTCAAGGGATTTCTGTTACGCAAACCCAGATGCTTCGTGCCTTTACGGCTATTGCCAACGACGGGGTTATGCTAGAGCCTAAATTTATCAGTGCTCTTTATGATCCAAATGATCAAACAGTACGTAAGTCACAAAAGGAAGTTGTGGGAAATCCTGTGTCCAAGGAAGCAGCTAGCCTGACTCGAGACCACATGGTGATGGTTGGTACAGATCCTGCCTATGGTACAATGTACAATCATAGTACAGGGAAAGGGACAATCAACGTTCCTGGCTATAATGTGGCATTGAAATCAGGGACTGCCCAGATTGCGGATGAACAAAATGGAGGATATCTAAAAGGTTCAACCAACTATATTTTCTCAGTTGTCTCTATGCACCCAGCTGAAAATCCAGATTTCATCCTCTATGTGACCGTTCAACAGCCAGAACATTACTCAGGAATACAGTTAGGAGAATTTGCCAACCCTATTCTGGAAAGAGCTTCAGCAATGAAAGATACACTCAATCTTCAATCAACAGCCAAAAACTTGGATCAGGTAACATCTACAACTAGTTATGCCATGCCAGAAATGAAGGATTATAGCCCTGGAGATCTAGCTGAAGAACTCCGTCGTAACCTTGTACAACCAATTGTTATCGGTTCAGGAACAAAAATCAAAGAAAGCTCTGTAGCAGAAGGAACCAATCTAGACGCCAATCAGCAAATCTTACTCCTTTCAGATAAGGTAGAAGAGATGCCTGACTTATATGGATGGTCTAAGAAAAATGTTGAAACCTTTGCCAAATGGCTGAATATCCAAGTTGAGTTTGAAGGCACAGGAGAAACTGTTAAAAAGCAAAGTGTTCGTGCCAATACAGCTTTAAAAGATTTACAGAAAATAAAAATAACATTAGGAGATTAGAATGCTTATTTCTATCTTTGCTGGAGTGATTGCCTTTATTCTAACAGTCATAGGAATTCCAGCCTTTATCCGTTTTTACCATAAAGCACAGATTACCGGTCAACAGATGCATGAAGATGTCAAACAACACCAAGCAAAAGCCGGGACACCAACAATGGGGGGACTTGTCTTTCTCCTAGCAGGAGTTTTAGTTAGTCTGGTTCTTGCTCTCGTGACTAATCAATTAACCAATAATGTTGGAATGATCCTCTTCATCCTGGTCTTATATGGTTTGGTTGGTTTCTTGGATGATTTCCTCAAGGTTTTCCGCAAAATCAATGAAGGACTTAATCCTAAACAGAAGCTCTTGCTTCAGTTGGTCGGAGGAGTTATCTTCTATTTCTTCTATGAAAGAGGTGGAGATATCTTAAATGTATTTGGTTATCCCTTGCATTTAGGTGTTCTGTATATTCTCTTTGCCCTCTTCTGGTTAGTTGGTTTTTCAAACGCAGTTAACCTGACTGACGGAATCGATGGCTTGGCAAGTATTTCTGTGGTGATTAGCCTATCTGCCTATGGAGTGATTGCCTATGTGCAAAATCAGCTCGATATCTTACTAGTGATTGTAGCAATGATTGGTGGTCTTCTTGGCTTCTTTGTCTTTAACCACAAGCCTGCTAAAGTTTTCATGGGAGATGTAGGTAGCCTAGCCCTTGGAGGTATGTTGGCTGCTATTTCCATGGCACTGCACCAAGAATGGACCTTGCTCTTGATTGGGATTGTATATGTTTTTGAAACAACATCTGTTATGATGCAAGTCACCTACTTTAAGTTGACTGGAGGAAAACGTATCTTCCGTATGACACCAGTTCACCATCATTTTGAGTTGGGGGGCTTTTCTGGAAAAGGCCAATCTTGGAGTGAGTGGAAGGTCGACTTCTTCTTCTGGGGAGTGGGCTTATTCGCTAGTCTCTTGACTTTGGCTTTCATATATTTGTTCTAAAAAGAGAATGTGGAATCATCAGATAGAGAAGGATTAAGTTCCTTCTCTTTTCTATTTCCATCAGTTTATTGCATCCCCTTCTCAAAAATAGGTAAATTTATGGTAAAATGGAAATAGAAAGTTGAAATGATGAGTTATTTTAAAAAGTATAGATTTGACAAATCCAAGTTTAAGTTAGGGATGCGAACTTTCAAGACAGGAATCGCTGTTTTTTTGGTCCTCATGATTTTTGGTTTTTTTGGTTGGAAAGGACTGCAGATTGGGGCCTTGACTGCAGTTTTTAGTTTAAGAGAAGATTTTGATAAGAGTGTCCATTTTGGTACTTCTCGTATTCTCGGAAATAGTATCGGTGGTTTTTATGCCCTGATTTTCTTTCTCTTAAATAATCTTTTTCACGGCGCCTTCTGGGCAACCCTCCTTGTTGTTCCAATTTGCACCATGTTAACCATTATGACAAATGTTGCTATGAACAATAAAGCAGGTGTTATCGGTGGAGTTGCGGCTATGTTGATTATTACCTTATCAATTCCAAGCGGGGAGACAGTTTTGTACGTGTTTGCCCGAGTTTTTGAAACATTTATGGGTGTTTTTGTGGCAATTCTTGTAAATTACGATATTGATCGTTTACGAAGTATTTTAGAGAAAAAAGAAAAATAATGTTACAAGATATAACATTATTGATTGACGATTGAATTTTTTTAGACTATAATAGACAGAAAGAAGGAAGTGTACATGAAGGAAAAAGAATTTCGTCGCAATATGGCAGTTTTCCCTATTGGTAGTGTTATGAAGTTGACCGATCTTTCGGCGCGCCAGATTCGTTACTATGAAGACCAGGAGTTGATTAAGCCTGATCGTAACGAGGGCAATCGTCGTATGTATTCTTTGAATGACATGGATCGATTGCTTGAGATTAAAGATTATATCTCTGAAGGTCTGAACATTGCTGCCATCAAGAAAAAATATGCTGAACGTGAGGCGAAGTCTAAAAAACCAGTGAGTCAAACTGAAGTACGAAGAGCCCTTCGGAATGAAGTTCTCCAACAAAGTCGCTTTGCTTCTCAACAATCACCTTTTGGTCGCGGTTAGGCAACCGCAAGTCGTCATATATAAGGAGAAAAACCATGCCAATCACAGCTGCAGATATTCGTCGTGAAGTTAAGGAAAAAAATGTAACCTTTATCCGTCTCATGTTTTCAGATATTTTGGGAACTATGAAAAACGTCGAAATTCCTGCTACAGATGAACAACTAGACAAGGTCTTGTCAAACAAGGCTATGTTTGATGGATCTTCTATTGAAGGGTTTGTTCGTATCAACGAATCAGATATGTACCTATACCCTGACCTGGACACTTGGACAGTCTTTCCTTGGGGAGATGAGAACGGTAGTGTCGCAGGATTGATCTGTGATGTCTATACAACAGAAGGGGAACCATTTGCAGGAGATCCTCGTGGAAACCTCAAACGTGCTCTTCGTCACATGGAAGAAGTTGGATTCAAATCTTTCAACCTTGGACCAGAGCCAGAATTCTTCCTATTTAAGCTTGATGAAAATGGAGATCCAACTCTTGAGGTAAATGACAAGGGTGGTTACTTTGATTTGGCGCCTACAGACCTTGCTGACAACACTCGTCGTGAGATTGTTAACGTCTTGACCAAAATGGGATTTGAAGTTGAAGCAAGTCACCACGAAGTTGCTGTAGGCCAACATGAGATTGACTTTAAGTACGATGAAGTTCTTCGCGCTTGTGATAAGATTCAAATCTTTAAACTAGTTGTAAAAACAATTGCCCGTAAACATGGTCTCTATGCAACCTTTATGGCTAAACCAAAATTTGGTATCGCTGGTTCAGGTATGCACTGTAATATGTCCTTGTTTGATGCTGAAGGAAACAATGCCTTCTTTGATCCAAATGATCCAAAAGGAATGCAATTGTCAGAAACTGCTTACTACTTCCTTGGTGGTTTGATCAAACATGCCTACAACTATACAGCTATCATGAACCCAACCGTTAACTCATACAAACGTTTGGTTCCAGGCTACGAAGCCCCTGTTTACATCGCTTGGGCTGGCCGTAACCGTTCACCACTTGTCCGCGTACCAGCATCACGCGGAATGGGAACACGTTTGGAGTTGCGTTCAGTGGACCCAATGGCGAACCCATATATTGCTATGGCTGTTCTTTTAGAAGTTGGTTTGAACGGTATCGAAAACAAAATTGAAGCACCAGCACCAATCGAGGAAAACATCTACATCATGACTGCAGAAGAGCGTAAAGAGGCTGGCATTACTGACCTTCCATCAACTCTTCACAACGCTTTGAAGGCTTTGACAGAAGACGAAGTGGTTAAAGCAGCTCTAGGTGAACACATCTACACTAGCTTCCTTGAAGCTAAACGCATCGAGTGGGCGAGCTATGCAACCTTTGTCTCACAATGGGAAATTGATAACTACCTAGATCTATACTAATAATAAATCAGAAAGATTGTCCGTGAGGACGATCTTTTTTTCTTGTATTTTATATCGAGGTGTGATATATTTTATATAACGAAGTGCGATATATCGAACTAAATAGGAGGTCTGATTAAATGGAATTAACAGATAAGATTAGGCGGGTTTACCTTCCCATGACTGAAACGGGATTTTATATTCTGTTTTGTCTGCAAAAGGAGAACCATGGCTATGGTATTACGCAAAAGGTCAAAGAAATGACAGATTCACAGGTTTCGATTAGTCCTGGGACTATGTATGGAACCCTATCGAAGATGGAAAAGGATGGTTTGATTTCCTTTGTCCGAGAAGAGGAAAAACGTAAAATCTATCAGATAACAGACTTAGGAAGAAAAGTTTTAGAGATTGAGTTGAAACGTATTGAACGGCTCTATAGAAACAGTCGGGAGGAGCTTTGATGGAAAAGAAAGTTGTTTATAGGATTTGTACCATTGCGGATTATGATAGAGAGGCACTCTATCTCAGAGAAATGCATGCTCAGGGCTGGAAACTTAAGGAAGTAAGTTATTCTAACTTAGTAGTTGCGGTTAAGTATACATTTGAAAAGTGCCAACCGGAGCAGGTGGTTTATCAGTTGGACTTTTATCCTATGAAAAAATCAGAGAGAGCTTCCTATTTACAACTATTTAAAGATTGTGGGTGGGAGCATATTACAGACTTTAATGGTTTTTCCTATTTTAGAAAACCTTATTATCGAATTGAATCAGATGCCGAGTTTGAAATTTATAATGATGCGGCCGGGAAGTTAGCTATGGTCAAGCGCATTTTAATAATGCGGATGCTTCCTGTCTTGCTTCTCTTTTCAGCGCTACTACCGGTTTTCTCAAAGTTACTCAGTGGAAGAGGTTCTTTCAGTTGGGGAATGTTTTTGATTGTTAGCGTAGACTGTACTTTATTGATAGTTTTTTCGATTCAGATTTCTTATATTTGTTGGAGATTGTTTCAAAAATGGAAAGAATTATCCGATAAATAAAATCAAGCATGTTTTCTAATTTGGAGGTCAGACAATGAATAGCAAAGTACAATTTCGAATGTTTACCATTTTTGATTTGGATAAGGTAGAAGATTATTTGCATGAGATGCATTTGAAAGGTTGGAAATTTAAATCGAATCGTTTTGGCTTTTTCTATTTTGAACAATGCCGACCAGATGATGTAGTTTACCGTGTGTGGAATACTAGCTACCTTAGAAAAAATGAGGTGGATTTACAAAGTATTAAGGATAGAGGATGGGAATTTGTGGAAAATTGTTCTTATTCTGTTTTTCGAAAAGCAACTTGTGATGTAGATTCAAATGATCAATCTTTCATGGACAATCGTCTTCGATGGGCTGATGTGAAATCTAGACTTCGTACATCTACAGTTTCTATCTCTGGTGGTCTTGTTGTTTGTATGAGTCTGTTTCGCGAAAGTCTCTCTCAGTCTTTCTTCCTTATTTTTGCCCTTTATGCCCTCGTGATTTCTTACCTAATCTATAGTTTTTATAGACTTAAAAAGAAATATCTTGAGAATGTAAGATAATTTTCTAGGTCCTCAGACTGATTTTTAGCACTCTTGGTAAAAGAGTGCTAATTTTTTGAGTTTTTGTCTTGACATTCTTTTCTAAGGGTGTATAATAGAATCATAAGTTAGCACTTGGAGGTTACGAGTGCTAAAAAGATCTATCAGAGAGGAGTGACGAGATGGTTACGGAACGTCAGCAGAGTATTTTAAATCTGATTATTGACATCTTTACCAAAACGCACGAACCTGTTGGATCTAAGGCCTTGCAAGAGTCTATCAACTCTAGTAGTGCTACCATTCGAAATGACATGGCAGCTCTAGAAAAGCAAGGTTTGCTTGAAAAGGCACATACTTCCAGTGGTCGGATGCCGAGTGTGGCTGGATTTCAATACTATGTCAAACACTCCTTATCCTTCGACCGTTTAGCTGAAAATCAAGTTTATGAGATTGTAAAAGCATTTGATCAAGAATTCTTCAAGCTTGAGGATATTCTTCAAGAGGCAACGAGAATCTTGACAGACTTGAGTGGTTGTACGGTTGTAGCACTGGATGTAGAACCAAGTAGGCAGAAGCTAACAGCTTTTGACATCGTTGTTCTCGGACAACACACAGCTCTTGCTGTTTTTACGCTTGATGAGTCTAGAACAGTTACCAGTCAGTTTTTGATTCCGAGAAATTTCTTGCAGGAGGATTTGAACCGCCTCAAGACCATGATTCAAGAGCGTTTCCTGGATCAGACTGTTTTGGATATTCACTATAAGATTCGGACAGAGATTCCGCAGATTATCCAACGTTACTTCACAACAACGGATAATGTTATGGATCTCGTCGAACATATCTTTAAAGAAATGTTCAATGAAAATATCGTGGTTTCTGGGAAAGTCAATCTTTTGAATTTCGCTAATCTAGCAGCCTATCAATTTTTTGATCAGCCACAAAAGGTAGCTTTGGAAATTCGAGAGAATCTGATTGGCGACCAGATGCAAAGTGTCCGAGTTGCGGATAGCCAAGAATCCTGTTTAGCTGACTTAGCAGTGATTAGCAGTAAGTTCCTGATTCCCTATCGTGGATTTGGAATCCTTGCGATTATAGGTCCGGTCAATCTGGATTATCAACAATTGGTCAATCAACTCAATGTAGTTAATCGAGTTTTGACTATGAAGTTGACGGATTTTTACCGCTATCTCAGCAGTAATCACTATGAAGTGAATTAAGATTGAAATCATTAAAGGAGGCGAAAATGGCCCAAGATATTAAAAATGAAGAAGTAAAAGAAGAGGAAGTTGTGGAAACAGCTGAAGAAACAACTCCTGAAAAGTCTGAATTGGACTTGGCCAATGAACGTGCCGAAGAATTTGAAAATAAATACCTTCGTGCTCATGCAGAAATGCAAAATATCCAACGCCGTGCCAATGAAGAACGTCAAAACTTGCAACGTTATCGTAGTCAGGACTTGGCAAAAGCAATCTTACCATCGCTCGACAACCTTGAGCGTGCACTCGCAGTTGAAGGTTTGACAGACGACGTTAAAAAAGGATTAGAGATGGTGCAAGAAAGCTTGATTCACGCTTTGAAAGAAGAAGGCATTGAAGAAATCGCAGCTGATGGTGAATTTGACCATAACTACCATATGGCTATCCAAACTCTCCCAGCAGACGATGAACACCCAGCAGATACCATCGCCCAAGTCTTCCAAAAAGGCTACAAACTCCATGACCGCATCCTACGCCCAGCCATGGTAGTGGTTTATAACTAGGATACAAAGCCCGTAAAAAGCTCCCAGTAAAAATAGGAGATTGACGAAGTGTTCGATGAACACAAGGAAATCTATCTTTTTTACCCAGAGCTTAGGGCGTGTTCGATTAGGCAATTCTGATGGTAGCTAAAGTAACTCATCGTCGAAATAAAATCGATTTCGACTCCTCGTGTCGTATTTTACATAATAGCAAACTTGTCCGAAACGACACTAAACTATGAAAGAAAGATAAAAAAGTAGTTCAGCTTTGCAATAGTGAGCGAAGCGAACCAAAGACGATACTCTTCGCTGTGGCGCTATTTGCGCAAACTTTGAGACCTTAGGCTCAAAGTTTAGTCAAAGAGATTGACGAAGTCAAGCTCTGACGGCGTCGCTACTTAAGAAGAGTATCAAAAAGAAAAAAAGAAGATAAATTTAAGGAGAAAAACACATGTCTAAAATTATCGGTATTGACTTAGGTACAACAAACTCAGCAGTTGCAGTTCTTGAAGGAACTGAAAGCAAAATCATCGCAAACCCAGAAGGAAACCGCACAACTCCATCTGTAGTATCATTCAAGAACGGCGAAATCATCGTCGGTGATGCTGCAAAACGCCAAGCAGTAACAAATCCAGATACAGTTATCTCTATCAAATCTAAGATGGGAACTTCTGAAAAAGTTTCTGCTAACGGCAAAGAATACACTCCACAAGAAATCTCAGCTATGATTCTTCAATACTTGAAAGGCTACGCTGAAGATTACCTTGGCGAAAAAGTAACGAAAGCAGTTATCACAGTTCCAGCTTACTTTAACGATGCTCAACGTCAAGCAACTAAAGACGCTGGTAAAATCGCTGGTCTTGAAGTAGAACGTATCGTCAACGAACCAACTGCAGCCGCTCTGGCTTACGGTTTGGACAAGACTGACAAAGAAGAAAAAATCTTGGTATTTGACCTTGGTGGTGGTACATTCGACGTCTCTATCCTTGAATTGGGTGACGGTGTCTTCGACGTATTGTCAACTGCAGGGGACAACAAACTTGGTGGTGATGACTTTGACCAAAAAATCATTGACCACTTGGTAGCAGAATTCAAGAAAGAAAATGGTATTGACTTGTCTACTGACAAGATGGCAATGCAACGTTTGAAAGATGCAGCTGAAAAAGCGAAGAAAGACCTTTCTGGTGTAACTTCAACACAAATCAGCTTGCCATTTATCACTGCAGGTGAGGCTGGACCTCTTCACTTGGAAATGACTTTGACTCGTGCTAAATTTGACGATTTGACTCGTGACCTTGTAGAACGTACAAAAGTTCCAGTTCGTCAAGCACTTTCAGATGCAGGTTTGAGCTTGTCAGAAATCGACGAAGTTATCCTTGTTGGTGGTTCAACTCGTATCCCAGCCGTTGTAGAAGCAGTTAAGGCTGAAACTGGTAAAGAACCAAACAAATCAGTAAATCCTGACGAAGTAGTTGCTATGGGTGCTGCCATCCAAGGTGGTGTCATTACTGGTGATGTCAAAGACGTTGTCCTTCTTGACGTAACACCATTGTCACTTGGTATTGAAACAATGGGTGGTGTCTTCACAAAACTTATCGACCGCAACACAACAATTCCAACATCTAAATCACAAGTCTTCTCAACTGCAGCAGACAACCAACCAGCCGTTGATATCCACGTTCTTCAAGGTGAACGTCCAATGGCAGCAGATAACAAGACTCTTGGACGCTTCCAATTGACTGATATCCCAGCTGCACCTCGTGGTATCCCACAAATTGAAGTAACATTTGACATTGACAAGAACGGTATCGTATCAGTTAAAGCTAAAGACCTTGGAACTCAAAAAGAACAAACAATTGTTATCCAATCAAATTCAGGTTTGACAGACGAAGAAATCGACCGCATGATGAAAGATGCAGAAGCAAACGCTGAAGCAGATAAGAAACGTAAGGAAGAAGTAGACCTTCGTAACGAAGTTGACCAAGCAATCTTTGCGACTGAAAAGACAATCAAGGAAACTGAAGGCAAAGGCTTCGACGCAGAACGTGACGCTGCCCAAGCTGCCCTTGATGACCTTAAGAAAGCTCAAGAAGACAACAACTTGGACGAAATGAAAGCAAAACTTGAAGCGTTGAACGAAAAAGCTCAAGGACTTGCTGTTAAACTCTACGAACAAGCCGCAGCAGCGCAACAAGCTCAAGCAGGAGCAGAAGGCGCACAAGCAACAGGAAACGCAGGCGATGACGTCGTAGACGGAGAGTTTACTGAAAAGTAAAGTTGAATAACTAGAACAGCTTAAGCTGTTCTAGTTTCTTATAGGAGTAAAATGTTTAAGAAACGGTGTTGCAAACCAATACAAAAGCTAAAACAAGATTATTTGTTACTACTTTTATATGTTCTCATTTTTATACTAATAATATTTATTGGTTTAACATTCTATTATAATGAGATTAATGAATCTAGTCCCACCTTAATCAAAGTTATTTTTTCTTCAGAGACCCTAGTGTCCATAGTGGCTGGTATTGCGGGAATTTATTCATGGCGTCATAGTAAGTCGAAAATAGAGTATGAAAAAAATTTGCAAATGTTAAAAGATATTGATAACATTCGTGAGTTTTATAGGAATAAGAATGATGAACTTAAGATCATTAGTCAATGTCAATCGCATATTGAGGTTATGAGATGGAAAACTAAAAATTCCTCGAATGAATTTTTAGGTACCTATCTAGACTATGTTAGTAGTAAATTTGAGAATAATGATTCTGATAGTGATAACGAACCAATGTCCAAATATAACGAACAAGTCTCTAGAGCAGAAAAAGTATTTTTACTGAAAGATATAAAGAAGCTAATTGCTAAGAATAAAAAAATACCAGTTAAATATGTTCGTTACAGTAAGAATTATAAAGATATTGATTTTTTATGGTCGACGTGGTATTCTTTGGATGAAAAAATGATTGAAGATTTACATGACAATGAATTTTTGATATTTTTTACTAAAGTAGATGATGTGTTTAAAGGAGTTCAATTTGAGGCACCTCAGCTTAAATTATTGGCTAGCAAGATGAAACCAAGCAATAGTAAAACTGGGAACAAGACCTATGACTTCTATATTCGCCAAAAAGATGATGGTACTTATTATGAAAGTAGAAATAAAATAGATTTGTCAGAATATAATGTAAAAAAAGTCAACTTTGATTTCTTAAAATAGCAACAATTATTTATATACTAAACATTTTTAATGAGTATCTTTTATTGAGAAAAATAATTTATCTACGATGTGATCTGTAATATATAGCTGGTATGCAAGTAAATACTGCTTTTGTCTTATTTTACTTAAACTAAATATTGTAAAAACACTCTTGTTTTAAAATTGATTACGATTTTTTTGTTAATAGATAAAAATGAACCCACTTAAATTGTAGTTTCATTTCACAATACTAAAAGAAAGGAACAAAGAGTGTTCGGGGAATTGAACCCGAGCGGAAAGCTTGGAAATTAGATAAAACGCCTAAGAAATCAGGATTTCTTGTCGGTTTCCTAAATTTTAGTCGCTTTCTGTCCGCTCTTAGTATCTTGTATGAACAATACTGAATTTTATGACCGTTTGGGCGTTTCAAAGAATGCATCTCAAGATGAGATCAAGAAAGCCTATCGGAAATTATCTAAAAAATATCACCCAGATATCAACAAGGAGCCTGGTGCTGAGGACAAGTACAAGGAAGTTCAAGAAGCTTATGAGACCTTAAGTGATGAACAGAAACGTGCTGCTTACGACCAATATGGTGCGGCTGGAGCCAACGGTGGTTTTGGTGGTGCTGGCGGTTTCGGAGGCTTCGACGGAGCAGGTGGCTTTGGCGGATTTGAAGATATCTTCTCAAGCTTCTTTGGTGGTGGCGGTGCATCACGTAATCCAAACGCCCCTCGTCAAGGTGACGACCTCCAGTATCGCGTTCATTTGACTTTTGAAGAAGCTATTTTTGGTACAGAAAAGGAAGTCAAATATAATCGTGAAGCTAGCTGTCGTACATGTAATGGCTCTGGTGCTAAGCCAGGAACAAGTCCAGTTACTTGTGGACGCTGTCATGGTTCAGGTGTGATCAATGTTGATACCCAAACACCTCTCGGCATGATGCGTCGCCAAGTAACCTGTGATGTCTGTCATGGCCGTGGTCAAGAAATCAAAGATCCATGTACAACCTGTCATGGAACTGGTCATGAAAAACAAGCCCATAGTGTACACGTAAAAATCCCTGCTGGTGTGGAAACAGGTCAACAGATCCGCCTAGCTGGTCAAGGTGAAGCAGGATTTAACGGTGGACCATATGGTGACTTGTACGTGGTGGTTTCAGTTGAAGCTAGTGATAAGTTTGAACGTGAAGGAACCACTATCTTCTACAATTTGAACCTCAATTTTGTTCAAGCAGCACTTGGTGATACAGTAGACATCCCTACAGTTCATGGTGATGTAGAATTAGTCATTCCAGAAGGAACTCAGACTGGTAAACGATTCCGTCTACGTGGTAAAGGTGCGCCTAGCCTTCGTGGTGGTGCCCTTGGTGACCAATACGTTACTGTCAATGTCGTGACTCCAACAGGCTTGAACGAACGACAAAAAGCAGCCTTGAAAGAATTCGCAGCTGCAGGTGATTTAAAAGTAAATCCAAAGAAAAAAGGCTTCTTTGACCATATTAAGGATGCCTTTGAAGGAGAATAAAGCATAAAGTAAAAAGAGCCTTCGGGCTCTTTTTCGTGCAATCTTTAGTCTTTTAGCATGGGAGAAATAATCTCTGGTTGGTCTGCTATTCAGATCTTTGAGTGAGTAAGCCAGCCTCATCCATGTCCTGGATGAGTTGCCTGAATTCCGCTTCTTTTCCAGGTTTAAGGACGACGGTATCAATGTGATTAATCGCCGAATTATCCTGAATATCCACCAAGGTCAAAGCTTTTTCATAGAATGCGATTCCCTTTTTCATGCTTTCTGGATCCCTCCAAGAGAGAATAAAGTAAGAAGGATTTGATTTCTTTCCGATTTCTTGGAAATACTTCCTGCTTTCCTCCTCTAAAAATTGGAATAAACCATGATTGAATAAGTTGTCTTCTACTGAATGGTAGGAAATATCTCCTGTGTTTAAGACATAGACTTTGAGTCGGTTTTTAGTAAGGTTTGGGCTTTCTTTTAGGACTGGGTGGCTATTGACGATATCATCTGAGAAAGTCACATAAAAATCTAAGCCCCCACCCTCGAATTGATAGCTTCCATTTGATTCTACTTTCTCAGGAGGCAGGTCAAGGGAGATAAAGATTTGTTTTAAGGATTCATTTCCTTCTTGAATATCACCAGGTGAGGCCTTGAACAGATTGGCCAGTATTAGAAATGCCAGGGCTGCAAGAAGGCAGAGGGCACCACAAATAATCAGGATGATCCGCGCCAAAACTTTAAAAAACTGTTTCATTTTCATGCCCTCCCTTGTCTATTAAGATCTGATAATCCAAAATGGATTTAAAGGGGAATAAGGAAAATTGGAGTTTCCCTTAGTTTTCTTCAGTTTCCTGCAATTCTTTTAGTACAGCAAGTCTTGTTTGGACGTCTTTTTCCAAGACTTTAAACTTATAGGTCAAATCTTTTTGATATTCCTTGATGAGTTCTTTTTGTTGGTCGATAATTTGCAGGCTATCTTGGATGATATCCAAGTCATCCTTAATGGCTTCAACGCGATCAGTAGTATCTAGAACTTCTTCAGTGATAGCTTGGCGATTCTTAACGAGGAGGTATGAACCGACTGCAGAGCCTGCAAAAAGTAGTAAATTTGATAGTTTCATAGTGACTCCTTAAGCGTTTTTGATTGTTTCAGCGACTTGAGCAAGTTTGTCGAAGTCTGGTTCATGTGCGATAAAGTCAATTTTTAGGTCGTCATCTGCACCATAACGAGGAACTAGATGGACATGGGTATGAAAAACGGTTTGTCCAGCGACTTCTTCGCAGTTGGCGATGATATTCATACCTTCAGCTTTGGTAGCTTTCATGACTTTTTGAGCAATCTTTGGTACTTGGGCGAAAAGTTGGCTAGCACTTGTAGCATCCATTTCTAAAAGATTGCGGTAGTGTTCTTTTGGTACGACCAAGGTGTGACCAGGTGTTACTTGTGAGATATCAAGGAAGGCAAGAACTTGATCATCTTCGTAAACCTTTGATGCGGGAATCTCCCCTGCGATAATTTTACAAAAAATGCAATCTGACATAAAATCTACCTCTACTGTATTGAATTTTGATATAATATAGCTACATTATACCAGATTTGGAGAAAATATGTTAGAAATTAAAAACCTGACTGGGGGCTATGTTCATGTTCCTGTTTTGAAAGATGTGTCCTTTACAGTTGAAAGCGGACAGTTGGTAGGTTTGATAGGTTTGAATGGTGCAGGAAAATCTACGACTATCAATGAGATTATTGGTCTTTTGACGCCATATAGTGGGGAGATTAAGATTGACGGATTGACTCTAGGAGAGGATGCTACGAGCTATCGCAAGAAAATTGGTTATATCCCTGAAACTCCTAGCTTGTACGAAGAATTAACTCTCAGAGAGCATATCGAGACGGTTGCCATGGCCTATGGTATTGAGCAGAAAGTAGCTTTTGAGCGAGTAGAATCCTTGTTAAAAATGTTTCGTTTGGACCAGAAATTGGACTGGTTCCCTGTTCATTTTTCAAAAGGGATGAAGCAGAAGGTCATGATTATCTGTGCTTTTGTAGTGGATCCGAGTCTCTTTATCGTCGATGAACCTTTCCTTGGTCTTGATCCCTTGGCTATTTCTGACTTGATTCAGCTTCTGGATCTTGAAAAGAAAAAAGGGAAGTCTATCCTCATGAGTACCCACGTTCTTGAATCTGCTGAAAAAATGTGTGATTCTTTTGTTATTCTTCACAAAGGTCAAGTGAGAGCTAAAGGGGATCTTGAAGAGTTGAGACAAGCTTTTGCTATGCCTCAAGCAAGTCTCAATGATATCTATTTGGCTTTGACCAAAGAGGAGGACCGATGAAAGACTTGTTTCTAAAGCGAAAGCAGGCATTTCGTAAAGAGTGTGTCGGTTATCTGCGCTATGTGCTCAATGACCATTTTGTCTTGTTTTTACTGGTCTTGGTAGGTTTTCTAGCCTATCAGTATAGTCAACTGCTCCAGCATTTTCCTGAGAATCACTTACCAATCCTAGGTTTAATTGGGATTGTCTCTGTTTTACTCTTACTTTGGGGTGGGATAGCGACCTATGTGGAAGCGCCTGATAAGCTCTTTCTCTTAGTAGCTGAAGAAGAAGTAAGAGAACATATCCAAAAGCACAGCCTAGTTTCCTTCATCTTTTGGGTTAGTGTACAGACTCTCTTTTTGCTTCTTTTTGCCCCTCTATTTTTAGCCATGGGCTTGGGCTTAGGAGTTTTTGGTGTTTATGTTCTTCTTTTGGGAGTCGGGAAATATTTCCTGTTTCAGAAAAAGGCTGGCAAGTTTTTTAGTGCAAATCATCTTGACTGGGACTATGTGATTGCCCAAGAAAGTAAACGCAAGCAGTTCTTGCTTCGCTTCTTTGCCCTCTTTACCCAAGTCAAGGGAATTTCAAACAGCGTCAAGCGTCGTGCCTATCTAGACTTTATTCTTAAAGTTGTTCAGAAGGTGCCGAGCAAGATCTGGCAGAACCTCTATCTTCGTTCTTATCTGCGAAATGGAGACCTCTTTGCCCTCAGCCTTCGTCTCCTCTTCCTATCCTTGCTGGCGTTGATCTTTATCGAGCAAGCTTGGATAGCCGCAGCAGTAGTGGTTTTATTTAACTATCTCTTGCTCTTTCAGTTGCTGGCCCTCTATCATGCCTTTGATTACCAATATTTGACCCAACTTTTCCCGCTAAACAAGGGACAAAAGGAAAAAGGGTTACAGGCAGTTGTCCGAGGATTGACTGGTTTTGTTTTATTGGTTCAACTGCTAGTTGGGTTGATTACCCTCCAAGAAAAACTAGCCCTTTTAGCCCTCCTTGGAGCTGGCCTGGTCTTGCAAATCTTGTATCTTCCTTATCAGGTGAAACGCCAGATGCAGGACTAAATCTTATAAGATTAGAAAAAAATGAGGTTGGGACAAAAGATCCCGACCTCACTTTTTATTAGCAATCAAACTTTGACGCGGTAGCTGATTGAACTTTTTGTTCGTCTTTTAGACTCCAAAAAGCTCCTAATCATCCTCGCGGGGCTGGGACTACGAAATCGAGACTTTGTCTATCAATTTCTGTCACACCGCCATTTTTATTTACCTAACCTCAATGAATAGCAAGGAGCAAATCAGAAGCTAGCCGCAGGTTACTCAAATCCCATTTTTAAGGCTAACATGGTTTGAAAATATTTTTGAAGACTATTACAAGATAAGGGTTGGCCCGTAGAGACTCAACTTGGTTTTGACTTGGTCAAAGTGGAAGCGGTCATAGGCTCTCCAAGCGGCACGGGTAGGGGCATCTGGATTGAGAGCACTGAGGCCCATGAGAAGACTGGAAGTTTGGTAAAATTTTTCCAGCTCAATCAAGAATCGATTATCCACTGTCTCAGCTTTAGAGAGAAAGCAGAGGATATTGTCCAGTTGCTCCTGGAAACGGACATCGTCAGTTGTTGCCTGTTTGCAGACTTGGTAGGCTTTGTTTAACTCAGTTATCAGTGTCTGAGCTCTTTTGATTGGGTCTGTTTCTGTCATGAGAATTCCTCCTTTGTGATGGTTTTAAAGTTGTTTTAAGCCTTTGTCTTTCTAATCATAGCCTATCACTTTTTACTCTTTTTTTATCTACAAATCTTTAATTGTCATTGAAATTTCCTGAATGGTAATAGCGGGATTTTATGATAAAATAGTTGTAAGGTTATCATGGTTATTTAGTAAAAAATTCAACACTTTAGGAATTTTTGAGGACCGTTTAGGATTTGGTGAAAATTAGTTGCTAGACTTATGATATCCTCTCTACAGGAGGTTTTATCCATGAACTATATCATCATCCAAAAAGAGAAAGAAATTTTTAAATTAAACATAAAGGATATCTACTATATCCAAACGCATCCAAGTAAAGCCCATACCGTGCAGATTTTTACTAAAGAAGCTAGCTTTGATCTGTTTCAAAATTTAAGCAAGCTTGAGAAACAATATGGGGAAACCTTAACGAGATGTCATCGGAATTGTCTGGTCAACCTTGAACGAGTAAAATCCATGGAACTCCAATCAAAGACTCTTTTTCTTGGAGAAGAAGGTCGATATGCTGTTCAGTATTCCAGACGTCGTTATAGAGAAATTCGCCAAAAATGGTTGAAAGAAGGAGAGTAAGAAGATGAGAATTTTTGTTTTAGAAGATGATTTTTCCCAACAAGCAAGAATTGAAACGACAATTGAAAAACTTTTGAAAAAACAGAGTATCATTCCCAGTTCTTTTGAAGTCTTTGGGAAACCAGACCAACTGCTGGCAGAAGTGCATGAAAAGGGGGCGCATCAGCTTTTCTTTTTGGATATTGAGATTCGAAATGAAGAGATGAAAGGGCTAGAAGTGGCTAGAAAGATTCGAGATCGGGACCCCTATGCCCTGATTGTCTTTGTGACGACTCACTCAGAGTTTATGCCCCTGTCCTTTCGTTACCAAGTGTCTGCTTTGGACTACATTGATAAGGCCCTTTCGGCAGAGGAATTTGAAGCTCGGATCGAGACAGCCCTCCTCTATGCCAATAGTCGAGACAGTAAAAGTCTAGCGGAAGATTGCTTTTATTTTAAATCAAAATTCGCCCAATTTCAGTATCCTTTTAAAGAGGTTTACTATCTCGAAACGTCTCCAAGACCCCATCGTGTTATTCTCTATACCAAGACGGACAGGTTGGAATTTACAGCGAGTTTAGAGGAGGTTTTCAAGCAGGAACCTCGTCTCTTGCAGTGCCATCGCTCTTTTCTCATCAATCCTGCCAATGTGGTGCGTTTGGATAAGAAAGAAAAACTCCTTTTCTTTCCTAATGGTGGAAGTTGTATGATAGCGCGTTATAAGGTCAGGGAAGTGTCTGAGGCTATCAATAACTTACATTGAGCTAGGAGAGTTTATGAACATTGCTTGGATATTGTTGTATTTTCTTGTTATTAATGGACTAGAAATTGTCATTTTCTTTAAGGTAGATGGAATTGGTCTCACTTTTGAGAGGATTTTTAAAGCTTTTCTTTTGAAATTTCTTCTAGGGGCCATTTTTGCGACTTTTCAATTTTTGGATGTAAGTGAATATTTGTCCTATTTTATAGAACCTTTGTTCGGTATATGTCTATCTTTCTTACTGTTAAGAGGGCTTCCTAAAAAACTCCTTTTCTTTTATGGTCTCTTTCCAATTGTATTGATGGATCTCTTTTACAGAAGTGTTTCTTATTTTGTGCTTCCGTTTTTGGGGCAAGGGATTGTAGATGGAGATGGCAATCCTGTCTTTTTATTGATTATGCTATTCGTTTGCTTCATAGTTTTAGCTTTCTTGAAATGGTTGGACTATGATTTTACTAGTTTGAGAAAGGAGATTCTAGATAAAGGTTTTCAAAAGTCCCTGACTAAGATTAACTGGATAATGGGGGCCTACTTTCTAGTCATGGAAAATCTGTCTTACTTTGAATATGCATACGATATCCAATCAAAGACTGTTCGCCATCTCATCCTAGTCTTTTACTTGCTCTTTTTTATGGGAATTATTAAGAAATTGGATACCTATTTGAAGGACAAACTCCATGAGAGATTGGACCAAGAGCAGACCTTGCGCTATAGAGATATGGAACGCTATAGTCGGCATATAGAGGAACTTTACAAGGAAGTACGGAGTTTTCGCCATGACTACACTAACCTCTTGACCAGCTTACGTCTGGGCATTGAAGAGGAGGATATGGAGCAGATAAAAGAGGTCTACGACTCCGTCTTGAAGGACTCCAGTCAGAAATTGCAGGACAATAAATATGACCTTGGACGATTGGTGAATGTTCGGGACCGTGCCCTCAAAAGTCTCCTAGCTGGAAAATTTATAAAAGCCAGAGAAAAGGATATTGTCTTTAATGTCGAAGTTCCTGAGGAAATTCAAGTCGAGAGTATGAGCCTGCTTGATTTTCTAACCATTGTGTCTATCCTTTGTGACAATGCTATTGAAGCTAGTCTAGAGACCAGTCAACCTCGCGTTTCAATTGCCTTTTTAAAAAATGGAGCACAGGAGACCTTTATCATTGAAAACTCCATCAAAGAAGAGGGCATAGATGTTTCAAAAATCTTCTCCTTTGGAGTTAGTTCTAAAGGGGAGAACCGAGGGGTTGGTCTCTATACTGTCATGAAGATTGTGGAAAGTTATCCCAATGCCAGTCTCAATACCACCTGTCAAGATCAAGTCTTTCGTCAGGTGCTTACTATGATACATACAGAATGATGAAAATAAGACCGAGAATTCTTGTTTCTCGGTCTGTATGGCTGAATAGTTAATCAAAGTAATTTTGAGTTACAGTAAATTGCTTGTATAAAATAATTTTCTCTATCATCAACCATCGGGAGAGGTTTCTAATTTTTGAAATTTAATAGCTAAATCAATCATTTTTTCTCCTTTTGTATTTCTTATAATTAACATGACACGATATAATGGAAGTAATAATTAACACACCTCCAATAATAAAGTTTAATAAATCCTGATGCTCTACAACTATGTACAGACCAAATAAACATAGGCCAAATTGCGAACTACAGTTTTGAAATTTCATCAAGCCCCCACCCCCATTTTACAAAATTGATATACACTCTAACTTGGTCCATACAATATACCTTATAGGTATTTACTATGAATAAAACCTATAAGATTAATACATTTCTTTTTTGTCTTGTTGCAACTTTGACAAGTTTAGTATAGTACTATTTTTAAAAAATTTTCATCCAAATCTTGAATGGTTATTGAAACATCTTGAATTGAACAAAGAACTTTCTCCTTACCAAAATAATGAATATCATTCAGAAACCAAAAATAATATATACTCTAGTTTGTGAGGTATCCTATATGAATAAGAAATCCTATTTTATAGCTTGTTCTCTACTAATCATCCTATCAAATCTTCTCATTTTTTCTCTAGTCAAGGAGGGAGAAGGTACAGGAGCTAATCTGATTATAATTGTTACAACCTGTGTCTTGCTACCAGCCTTTTTACATGCAGTTGAAAATCAGCAGACATCATTGGTTAGGGCGGAATCCATACTCCTCATTCAGATGGCAGTGATGTCCTTAGTCCGTCTCATCAGCCAAATAGAGAGGACACCTGAAATCATACATACAGGCCTCACTCTACTAGTTTTAGCAAGCTGGCTAGTCTTTATCGTCCTAGCTATCATGAGAATGTATCAGAAGAAAGGGAAGTAAGGATGAGTGCATTTTAATTTGTTAAGTTTTATTAGGGCAAGCATGTTTTCCGTGCTTGCTTTTTCTACAATTTAGGAGATTTTGATGACCATTCATGATTTGGGGGAATTACTGTCAAAAGGAGTGCTATACTAGCAGTGTAAAGGTTCTTGCTCAACAAATATTTAGGAGGAAGTCTTATGAAGAAAAAATACTTGTCATTTTCATCTTGTATCTAATCATGTCTCCGCTTGGGGAGAGTAATTGGTATCATTTATTTTATACCATAGCCTATCTGATTGCAGTTATAATCTATTTTGCTTTAATGAAAAAGAAAGGAGCAAAGAAATGAAAACTATTCTTGCTAAAAAACGGAACACCTTCCTTGCGAGATTGTTCCTAGGTCAGTTGCCCTTGCTTGTCTCTACTTATCTATTTCTCTCTCGTCAGTTTTTAAATTTTTCCTTAGTTTTCCAATTTCTTTTAGTGGTTATTAACTTAGCTTCCATTTTGGTCACTGTTTATCTCACTAGGGAGATGAGAATAAGAGAGTTTGAAGATGATGATTTGGTTAGTCCTAGAACCAACCAACTTATGTTCATCGGATTGACATGCTTTATGTCTATTATTTGTTTGTATAGAGGAATCACAGCAGCCGAATCCTATCAGCAACTGATTGGCTATATTGGTTCTATTCTCTGCTTGATTATCATGCTGCTACTCATTTGGGGCTTGAAGTATTATAAAAAGTAAGATCACAAAAAGAACTTACAGGCCGTGTTTTCAGACTGCTGGTTTTTTTAAAAAAGAAGTTCTTGTAATTTAAGAGTTTTTGATGACCATTCAAGATTTGGATGCAAAACCTAAAAAAGTAGTGCTATCCTAAAAGTGAAAAATCACAAGGATACCAATGCTAAACTGAAATCGAGGAGTGATTCTTATGGTGAAAAAAATAATAACGATTGTCATCTTGTATGTAATCATGCAAACTTGTCTTTATCCGCTTAGGGGAAATGAGTGGTATTATGTAATGGACGCACTAGCATACTTTGTTTCGGTTTATATCTTCATTAAGTTCAATAAAAAAATGGAGAAACAGCCACTTTGAATCTTGAACATAGAAGTTTTATAGGTCTAGAATGGATCATTTTTCCATTATCTACTTGGGGGCTTGTTGCTGGGCTTTGCTTATAAAAAGAGTCAAAACCTATCGGTGCCTACTTTAGTCCATATCTGTTACAATTGTTTATCATTCTTCTAGTAGTTGACAGTGGTTAAATTTATAAAGGAATATAGAGGATGGTCAGTTAACGCCATAGTGACTAGGGAACTAACCTGGTAGATGTGAAATCAATAGATGGAGGAATCAGATGAAAAAGTATGTGTATTTTTTAGATTGCTTTGCCCGAGTTGTAGTAATATTGATATCTCTTGTTCTTTGTATAAGAGTACTCATGATTTCAACAGAACTATGGAGAAATGTTCTTGTACTGGTGAGTACTCCTGTTACGATCTATAGTCTAGTAAGACATAGACCAGGTAAGAAGAACATAAAAATCCCGCAAGAGTCCTGAAAGATTAAAAAGATGCAAGCAAAATATAAAAATCAAATAGTAGAAGTTTGGGAAATTGGTAAAGATACTCCTAAACCAGATTGGGTAGAAGACGCCTTGCAAAAGAATTACATAGTATGGCTAGACAATCATGTCCGAATTTTAATGGCAGGACTTCAGTCTTCTCTTGTAACCAATCTCAAAATTGGTCTAGTCGGAACAGCAGGAGGAGGTTTTGCTGGTTATAGTATGTATGTCCTTGGCTATCCAGGAGATTATCTTGACCTCACAAATCATCGAGTGGTATCTGCCAAGGCTTTTCATCGAGACTATCAAGTATTATAAAATGATTAGGTAGAAAAAGATGATGGTCTATCATTTTGAAAAGAATTGACTGCCTAGATGATGAAAAATATAAAGTTTTTAGCAGCAACAAAAGTACACAAGGGTAGATGTATTAGCTTATCAAAGTCATTGTGATAGCTACCGAGACTGAATGTGGAGAATTAAATGATAATTGTTGATAGTTACGATAGCAAAGCCATTAGGGAGTTTCTATGAAAAAATATTCTATTCTTTTCAAAACTAGTGCAGTCCTTTCTTATTTATTTTTGTTTTTCGGATTGTTTTGGACAACCCAATTTTGGAGAAATTATTGGGAGTTCTCGTCTTGGGTAGGAAATGTCATCTGGATTCGAAACATCATCAGCCTTCTCTTTATTGGCCTGATGGTTTGGATTTTGATCAGGTCGGGTCATGCTTATCTCTTTTGTATCCCTAGGAAAAAGTGGTTGAGCTATTCTGTTCTGACGATGTTAGCCGCTGTCGTGCTTATAAGCTTTAACTATCTGACAGCTAAACATGTTCAGGGGACAAACGAAAGTTGGAATTTGTTTATTGTCTATAGTGAGACCAATTTTGCGGAGTTCGGTGTTTACCTAACCTTAATCGTGCTAGGACCTCTGATGGAAGAATTGGTATGTAGGGGACTACTTCAACATGCCTTCTTTAAGAATTCAAGATGGGGACTGGATATTCTATTTCCGTCGATTTTGTTCGCCTTACCTCATTTTTCAAGTTTTCCTAGTCTACTAGATCTTCTGGTTTATACAGCAGTTGGATGTATATTTGGTGGTTTGACACGCTATACCAAGACTATCTATCCTTCTTATACGATTCATATCATCAATAATATCATCGCAAACTTACCATTTTTGCTCACTTTTCTACATAGGGTCTTGGGGTAAAAAAACCAAAGGCTTACTTTTCAGCCATAGAGGAGGTCATCATGTATAAACACTTATTTTTCCTAGATTCAAAAACCTTAGACTGGTTGACGCCCTATATTCTAGACTTGGCTTCTGACACCATTGCCTTTAATGTTTTTGTGCTAACCTTTGTATCTGTGGTGGTCTTTTATTTCCTGAATCCCATGTTAGCTTTAATAGCTATATTCTTAGGGGCTGGCTATGTGGTCGGATTTTGGTTGTTAAAATGGTTTGTTTTGGAAAGGCTAGAACTAAAGGATGACATGTAGGAAGTCTGTTTGTTGAGGAGGATAATTTGATGGAGTTTTTTGATAAATTTCATGCCTTATGTTTTGGATTTTTAGTACTAATAATCGTCATTACAGTTCCTTATACGATTAACCATGGAGATTTTTTTCAAAATGAATCTGCACTGATTATTGTAAGTCTTCTTGTAACCTTGCTGAGTGTTGCTTATGCTAGACAGTTTGAAATGATTTCTTTTGGGATGTTAAGTAAGAAAGAACTTTTGCTGTTCATTGTAACCTTTCTTCTAAGTGTGCTTGAGACGCTAATTTATATTCGTTTCTTCGCTGTTTCTTCTGGCGCGGGAGTTCAACACTTGGCGGAAGTCAGCAGAGGAATTTCTCTGTCTTTGATTTTGACTACCTCAGTTTTTGGACCCATCCAGGAGGAACTCATTTTCAGGGGACTTCTTCAGGGGGCTATATTTGAAAATTCTTGGTTGGGGCTTGTTCTAACTTCCTCTCTCTTTTCTTTCATGCATGGACCTTCTAATGTCCCTTCGTTTATTTTTTATCTACTTGGGGGCTTGTTACTGGGCTTTGCTTATAAAAAGAGCCAAAATCTATGGGTTTCTACTCTAGTCCATATGTTTTACAACAGTTGGCCGCTCTTATTTTATTTATAAAAATCATGAAAGGTAAGTAGGAGATTGTGCTTACCTTTTTCTTTCTATAATGATAACCCACCCCACCCCAGAGGCTTTTATTTGAGAATCAGGTCTGGACTGGTTGACGAATAGCCTAAAAACTAGTAGAATAGTAAGGAAACTTTATACGGAGGAAAGAAATGGACTTGGGTGATATTGAGCTAACGCTGACCCCTATACCTGGGAAAAGCGGGAAAGCTTATATGGGAAGCTATCCTAATGGGAAGCGCGTCTTTATTAAAATGAACACCTCTCCAATCCTACCTGGTTTAGCCAAGGAACAAATCGCTCCTCAATTATTATGGACTCGCCGTTTATCGGATGGGCGTGATATGTGTGCCCAAGAATGGTTGAATGGTAAAATTTTGACCCCTTATGATATGAATCGCAAGCAGATTATCAATATTTTGAGTCGTTTGCATCGTTCGCGTCCTTTGATGACGCAATTGACTCGTTTGGGTTATTCTTTAGAAACACCTTTAGACTTGCTTCAGGCTTGGTTAAAAGATGCTCCCGAATCCTTGAAGAACAATCAATATCTAAGAATGGTAGTAGAGGATTTGCGCGGAAGTTTGCCAAACTTTAGGGAAGATTATGCAACGATCGTTCATGGAGATGTACGACATAGTAATTGGATTGAGACAGAGAGCGGTCTTATTTATTTAGTGGATTGGGATTCCGTTCGTTTAACGGATCGCATGTTTGATGTAGCGCATATGCTATGTCACTATATTCCAGACTATCAGTGGAAAGAGTGGTTGACTTATTACGGTTATAAATACAACCAGACAGTCATCAGCAAACTATTTTGGTATGCTCAGTTATCCTTCTTGAGCCAGATTGCCAAATATTATACAAATGAAGATCTAGAAAATGTCAATCGGGAGATTTATGCCTTGCGTATCTTCCGTGACAAGTATGGAAAGAAGAGATGAGAGTTAGAAATCGTAAAGGGGCAACAGAATTACTAGAGGCTAATCCTCAGTATGTTGTCTTAAATCCTTTAGAAGCCAAAGGAAAATGGCGAGACTTATTTGGAAATGACAATCCTATCCATGTTGAGGTTGGTAGTGGTAAAGGGGCCTTTGTGTCAGGTATGGCCAAACAAAACCCTAATATCAACTATATCGGGATTGATATCCAAAAGTCTGTTTTAAGTTATGCCTTGGACAAGGTCTTGGAAGTCGCTGTACCCAATATTAAGTTGTTGTGGGTTGATGGTTCTGATTTGACCGACTACTTTGAAGATGGTGAGATTGATCGCTTGTACCTGAACTTTTCAGATCCGTGGCCTAAAAAACGCCATGAAAAGCGTCGTCTAACCTATAAGAGTTTCTTGGATACCTTCAAGCGTATCTTGCCTGAACACGGTGAGATTCATTTCAAAACGGATAACCGTGGCTTGTTTGAATATAGCCTAGTGAGCTTTTCTCAATATGGCATGAAGCTCAATGGAGTTTGGTTAGACTTGCATGCCAGCGACTTTGAAGGTAATGTCATGACTGAATATGAAGAAAAATTCTCAAGTAAGGGTCAAGTTATCTACCGAGTTGAGGCTCAGTTTTAATGTAAAAAATATGTTAATCAAAAATTTTATCATAACCAAAAAAGTTAGATATATAATTTTCCAAGGGTTTAGTTCTCTATTGCACGGGGCTAAGCTCTTTTAGTTTGCTGTTAGTTCATTCGAGATTTTGGTAACTGTATACTTGCAACCGGATAAGTGGTATAATGAAGGAGTTATGAGAAGAAGAATAAAACCGATTGTAGTCTATCTTTTTTTTTTCCTTGTGATAGGTGGTTTGATTTTGGCCGACTATCAACATCATAGACAAGTGGAGTCTCAAGTAGAAAAAACTGAGAAAACTACTCAAACTAGTGAAACAGAGAAGAATAAGGTTGTTGAAGAAAGATTAGTCTCGATGACTTTGGAAGAAAAAGTAGGCCAGTTGTTCTGGGCTAGGGTTCCTTCTAGTCATCAGCTAGAAGACCTTCAGTCCTATCATTTTGGAGGTTATCTCTTGTTTGGGAGAGATTTTCAAGGACAAACCCTAGAGGATATCAAGGCTTTAACAAGTCGCTACCAAGCCACTTCAAAGATTCCTTTATTAATTGGTTCAGATGAGGAAGGTGGAACAGTGACTCGTATCAGTTCGATTTTAGATACTCCTTTCCAATCTCCTTTGGAACTTTATCAAAAGGGTGGGATGGAGGCAATCCGTTCTGATACTAGGCAGAAGGCAGAGCTACTAAAATCTGTTGGTATCAATGCTGGACTCTTTCCAGTTGCAGATCTTGCCAGCAATCCATCAGCCTTCATCTATGATCGAACCATTGGACAAGATGCCCAAACGACTGCAAGTTATGTTGAGGAGGTTGTAACAGAACTTCAAAAAAACAAGGTTGGGTCAACCTTGAAGCATTTTCCTGGATATGGTGATAATGGAGATAGCCATACTGCTATTATCCAAGACAACCGTTCTCTGGATGAATTAAGACAAGCAGATTTTCTCCCCTTTCAAGCTGGCATAGATGCTGGTGCAGATAGTGTTTTAGTATCTCACAACATCCTGACTAAAATCGATACAGTTCCGTCTTCTATCTCACCCAAAATCAATGAAATTCTTCGCAAGGAACTGAATTTTAAAGGTGTCATTATGACGGATGATCTAGATATGGCAGGATTAGCTGATTTTGTTAATCAGGATGAAGCTGCTTTCCAAGTGATTCTAGCCGGAAATGACTTAATTTTAGGGTCTTCATACCAGACTCAGATTCCCTATTTATTAAAGAAAGTCTCCTCTGGGGAGCTGACAGAAGATCGTATTGATGAATCTGTGAGACGCATTTTATCATGGAAATATGATTTGGGGTTATTAGGAATTTCACAGTCAAAAGAGGTGAAAGATTGAAAAGGATCTGTTGTTTTGATGAGGGTGGTTGATTTGTAAGGAATTCAGATTGCTCGGTGGGGACACTCTCGTCTCTCCATAATAGATTCTTTTCTGGAAAATCGTGCAGAATTTTAAGAACAAGCTTAAAATCAAGCCTTCTGAGTGCTTATACTTTACATAAGTAGTCAAAAGTGCTATACTATAAGTAAGAATATGAGAAAGTGAGGCGGGGAAATATCTTCGCCTCTTGCTTATGAGGAGGTGGACGCAATCGCAACTATCGTAGAATTAGTCAGAGAAGTCGTAGAACCTGTCATTGAAGCTCCCTTTGAACTCGTGGATATCGAGTACGGAAAGATTGGCAGTGACATGATTCTTAGTATTTTTGTAGATAAACCAGAGGGAATTACCTTGAACGACACAGCGGACTTGACAGAAATCATCAGTCCTGTCCTAGATACTATCAAGCCAGATCCCTTCCCAGAACAATATTTCCTAGAAATCACCAGTCCAGGCTTGGAGCGTCCTTTGAAAACCAAGGAAGCAGTCGCTGGAGCAGTTGGGAAATACATCCATGTTGGACTTTACCAAGCCATCGATAAGCAAAAGGTCTTTGAAGGAACCTTGCTAGCCTTTGAAGAGGATGAGTTGACTATGGAATATATGGACAAGACTCGTAAGAAAACAGTCCAAATCCCATACAGTTTGGTATCGAAAGCACGTTTAGCAGTAAAATTATAGTAAAAGAAAGGAAGCTTTTGAAGATTCAAAAGTGAATAGAAGATGAGTAAAGAAATGCTAGAGGCCTTCCGCATTTTGGAAGAAGACAAGGGAATCAAAAAAGAAGACATCATTGATGCAGTGGTGGAATCACTTCGTTCAGCCTATCGCAGACGCTATGGGCAGTCTGATAGTGTAGCCATTGATTTCAACGAAAAAACAGGTGACTTTACAGTTTATACTGTTCGTGAAGTTGTTGATGAAGTATTTGATAGCCGTTTGGAAATCAGCTTGAAAGATGCTCTTGCCATTAACTCAGCTTACGAGCTTGGGGACAAGATTAAATTTGAAGAAGCACCAGGAGAGTTTGGTCGTGTAGCAGCCCAGTCTGCAAAACAAACCATCATGGAAAAAATGCGTAAGCAAACACGTGCTATCACTTACAACACATACAAAGAGCATGAGCAAGAAATCATGTCAGGTACAGTGGAACGCTTCGACAATCGCTTTATCTATGTCAACCTTGGCAGCATCGAAGCTCAATTGTCAAAACAAGATCAAATCCCGGGAGAAGTCTTTGCTTCTCACGATCGTATCGAAGTTTATGTCTACAAGGTTGAAGACAATCCTCGTGGTGTGAACGTCTTTGTGAGCCGTAGCCATCCAGAAATGATCAAACGCTTGATGGAACAAGAAATTCCTGAAGTTTATGACGGAACAGTTGAGATCATGAGCGTGGCTCGTGAAGCAGGTGACCGTACAAAGGTTGCTGTTCGTAGCCACAATCCAAACGTGGATGCGATCGGGACAATCGTCGGACGTGGTGGTGCTAACATCAAGAAAATTACTAGCAAATTCCACCCAGCTCGCTACGATGCCAAGAGCGATCGTATGGTTCCAATCGAAGAAAACATCGACGTTATCGAATGGGTAGCAGATCCAGCTGAATTTATCTACAATGCTATCGCTCCTGCAGAAGTTGACCAAGTTATCTTTGATGAAAACGACAGCAAACGTGCCTTGGTCGTTGTGCCAGATAACAAGCTTTCTCTTGCGATTGGTCGTCGTGGACAAAACGTTCGTTTGGCAGCTCATTTGACAGGCTACCGTATCGATATCAAGTCTGCAAGTGAGTTTGAAGCCATGGAAGCAGCAGAACAAGCTGACCAGGTAGAAGCAGATGAATTGGTCGAAGAATAAGAGCTGATCAGAGGAGGGAAGGATGAAAACTAGAAAAATCCCTTTGCGTAAGTCTGTTGTGTCTAATGAAGTGATTGATAAGCGTGACTTGCTCCGTATTGTCAAGAACAAAGAGGGACAGGTCTTTATCGACCCGACAGGCAAGGCTAATGGTCGTGGTGCTTATATCAAGCTAGACAATGCAGAAGCCCTTGAGGCCAAAAAGAAAAAAGTCTTTAACCGTAGCTTTAGTATGGAAGTTGAAGAAAGCTTTTATGACGAGTTGATTGCCTATGTTGATCACAAAGTGAAAAGAAGAGAGTTAGGACTTGAATAAGCAAAAAATTGCCAATCTCTTGGGTCTTGCTCAGAGAGCAGGGAAAATCATCTCGGGTGAAGAAATGGTCGTCAAGGCTATCCAAGACCAGAAAGTAAAACTGGTATTTCTCGCCCATGATGCTGGTCCCAACCTGACCAAGAAGATTCAGGATAAAAGTCATTATTATCAAGTAGAAGTTATTACCGTGTTTTCAACACTGGAATTAAGCATAGCAGTCGGAAAATCAAGAAAAGTTTTGGCTGTGACAGATGCTGGATTTACAAAGAAAATGAGGTCTCTTATGGAATAGAAGAGGAGGACATGATTTGTCTAAGAAAAGATTGTACGAAATCGCAAAAGAACTTGGAAAAGAAAGTAAAGAAGTTGTAGCGCGTGCAAAAGAGTTGGGCTTGGATGTAAAAAGCCACTCATCAAGTGTGGAGGAAGCAGCTGCTTCAAAAATCGTAGCAAGTTTTAAACCTGCTCCTGCTCCAAAGGTAGAATCGAAACCTGTGGCTCCAAAGCCAGTTGTCACTAAGGAAGAGGCAAAACCAGCTGCAGCTGTTGCCCCTAAAGAAGAAAAAGTGGCACCAGCAAAACCGCAGAGTCGAAATTTTAAGGCTGAGCGTGAAGCACGTGCAAAAGAGCAGGCTGAACGACGCAAGCAAAATAAGGGTAATAACCGTGACCATCAACAAAATGGGAATCGTCAAAAAAATGATAACCGTAACGGTGGCAAACAAGGTCAAGGAAACCGCGACAACCGTCGTTTTAATGATCAAGGTAAAAAACAACAAGGTCAGCAAAATCGTGGGAATGATCGCCGTCAGCAAGAGGACAAACGTTCAAATCAGGCTGGACCACGCATTGATTTCAAGGCTCGTGCAGCAGCCCTGAAGGCAGAGCAAAATGCCGAATACGCACGCTCAAGCGAGGAACGCTTCAAACAGTCACAAGCAGCTAAAGAAGCCTTGGCCCAAGCAAATAAACGTAAGGAACCTGAGGAAATCTTTGAAGAAGCTGCTAAGTTAGCTGAACAAGCGCAGCCAGTTCAACCAGTGGTTGAAGTAGCTCTTGCAGCTAAAGAACCTGTAGTGGATACACGTCGTAAGAAACAAGCCCGACCAGACAAAGATCGTGATGATTACGATCACGAAGAAGATGGTCCTAGAAAACAACAAAAGAATCGAAGTAGTCAAAATCAAGTGAGAAATCAAAGAAATAGTAACTGGAACAATAACAAAAAGAATAAAAAAGGCAATAAGCAAAACAACCGTAATCAGGCACCAAAACCTGTTACAGAGCGTAAGTTCCATGAATTGCCAACAGAATTTGAATATACAGATGGTATGACCGTTGCGGAAATCGCAAAACGTATCAAACGCGAACCAGCTGAGATTGTTAAGAAACTCTTCATGATGGGTGTGATGGCGACACAAAATCAGTCCTTGGACGGTGAAACAATCGAACTCCTCATGGTAGATTACGGTATTGAAGCTAAACAAAAGGTTGAAGTGGACAATGCTGATATCGAACGTTTCTTTGCTGAAGAGGGTTATCTCAATGAAGATGAACTCGTAGAGCGTCCACCAGTTGTAACGATCATGGGACACGTTGACCATGGTAAAACAACCCTTTTGGATACCCTTCGTAATTCTCGTGTTGCTACGGGAGAAGCTGGTGGTATCACTCAGCATATCGGTGCTTATCAGATCGAAGAAAATGGTAAGAAGATTACCTTCCTTGATACACCAGGACACGCGGCCTTTACTTCTATGCGTGCGCGTGGTGCTTCTGTTACCGATATTACCATCTTGGTCGTAGCGGCAGATGACGGGGTAATGCCTCAGACTATCGAAGCCATCAACCACTCAAAAGCGGCTAATGTTCCAATCATCGTAGCCATTAACAAGATCGATAAACCAGGTGCCAACCCAGAACGTGTGATCGGTGAATTGGCTGAACACGGTGTTATGTCAACTGCCTGGGGTGGAGATTCTGAGTTTGTAGAAATCTCAGCCAAGTTCAACCAAAATATTGATGAGTTGCTGGAAACAGTCCTCCTTGTGGCTGAGCTCCAAGAACTCAAGGCTGACCCAACTGTTCGTGCCATCGGTACTGTTATCGAAGCCCGTTTGGATAAAGGAAAAGGTGCAGTTGCAACCCTCCTTGTTCAACAAGGTACTTTGAACGTTCAAGACCCAATCGTTGTCGGAAATACTTTCGGACGTGTTCGTGCAATGACCAACGACCTTGGACGTCGTGTGAAGGTCGCAGGCCCATCAACACCAGTATCGATCACTGGTTTGAACGAAGCGCCAATGGCTGGTGACCACTTTGCCGTTTACGAAGATGAAAAATCTGCTCGTGCAGCTGGTGAAGAACGTGCTAAACGTGCTCTTATGAAGCAACGTCAAGCTACACAACGTGTCAGCCTTGAAAATCTCTTTGATACCCTTAAAGCTGGCGAACTCAAGTCAGTTAACGTCATTATCAAAGCAGACGTACAAGGTTCTGTTGAAGCACTTTCTGCCTCACTTCAAAAAATTGATGTTGAGGGCGTGAAAGTTACTATCGTCCATGCAGCTGTCGGTGCCATCAACGAATCTGACGTGACTCTTGCCGAGGCTTCAAATGCCTTTATCATTGGTTTCAACGTACGTCCTACACCACAAGCTCGTCAACAAGCAGAAGCTGACGATGTAGAAATCCGTCTCCACAGCATCATCTACAAGGTGATCGAAGAGATGGAAGAAGCCATGAAAGGGATGCTTGACCCAGAATTTAGAGAAAAAGTTATCGGTGAAGCGATCATCCGAGAAACCTTCAAGGTATCTAAAGTGGGAACAATCGGAGGATTCATGGTTACCAGCGGTAAAGTTACCCGTGACTCTAAAGTCCGTGTTATCCGTGATGGTGTCGTTATTTACGATGGTGCTCTAGCTAGCTTAAAACACTATAAAGATGACGTTAAAGAAGTTACAAACGGCCGTGAAGGTGGTCTCATGATTGACGGCTACAATGATCTTAAGATGGATGATGTGATTGAAGCCTACATCATGGAAGAAATCAAGAGATAATTTTTTGCTCCTTTCTCAGGTGGTGAGGGACGCAAGCAAACCCATGGTTTCATTGCTTATTTTTGAGCCTAGAGTCTCAAAAATCCCCTGTGCTAGAACTGATAAATCAGTTCTAGCACTTTCACCACGGCGAAAGAAGCGGATGAGTTCAAATTGCACTTCGTTTCAATTTGAATTGAAAATCAATAAGTTTAAAAAAAGCTAGGTCTGCTGGCCTAGCTTTTGGTTCAATTGAGAGAAAGGAAAAAAGTATGGCAAATCATTTCCGTACAGACCGTGTAGGCATGGAAATCAAACGCGAAGTCAATGAGATTTTGCAAAAGAAAGTCCGTGATCCTCGTGTCCAAGGTGTGACTATCACTGATGTTCAGATGCTAGGTGACTTGTCTGTTGCTAAGGTCTACTACACTATTTTGAGTAACCTTGCTTCAGATAATCAAAAAGCTCAAGTCGGACTTGAAAAAGCAACTGGTACTATCAAACGTGAACTTGGTCGCAATTTGAAATTGTACAAAATTCCAGACTTAACTTTCGTCAAAGACGAATCCATCGAATATGGAAACAAGATTGACGAGATGCTACGCAATCTGGATAAACATTAAGCAGAAAGAGGGGTAACCCTCTTTTTTGTGTGGAAAAATGAAAGATAATATATGATACGAAAACGCTTTATAATTTTCAAATAGAATGGTATAATAAATAATGTAAATATTTAATTTAAGGGAGATATTAAAATGGCTGAGCAAGATTTAGCGATGCAAGTATTGGAACAAGTGGTGAAACTACCTGTTGTGAAAGTTGATCGTTCAAAATTTTTAGTTGATAAGTTTTCTAAAGAATTAGATCCAAAGGATATTACCACATTATTGGAACAGGGGCCATCAAGCTTGCTCTCTCAGGAAATTTTAGATAGAGTGGCAAATGCATGTATTATGGATAATGTCTTACTGGCTAGCGGGACATCGGTTGTAGCAGGTCTACCTGGAGGGCTGGCTATGGCAATTACCATACCAGCAGATGTGGCCCAGTTTTATGCTTTTTCATTGAAATTAGCTCAAGAACTAGGATATATTTATGGTTATGATGATCTATGGGCATCTCGTGATGAATTGAGTGAAGATGCTCAAAACACACTTTTACTCTACCTCGGAGTAATGCTTGGAGTGAATGGCACTGCTGCTCTCCTCCGGGCGGGAGGTGTTGCTGTTGCTAAGCAGGTCATGAAAACTGTTCCCCAGAAAGCTTTGACTAAGACACTTTGGTACCCAATTTTGAAAAAAGTTTTGAAAATTTTTGGAGTTAACTTAACAAAAGGAGGATTGGCCAAGGGAATGGGGAAATTTATTCCTATTTTAGGTGGAATCATTTCTGGAGGATTAACCTTTGCAACCATGAAACCCATGGGTGAAAGTCTGCAAAAAGAGCTCTCCAAATTAGTTAACTATGATGAGGAGCAATATCAAGAAGATATAGAAACAATCCGAAAGGAAGCGGAAATCATAGAAGGTGAATGAAATGGGTATCATTAAAATATTGGCTAAAACATACGGTAATTATTTTCTTACAACTCAGGCTATAAAAGTCGCAGAAACCATGAAGAAAGATGAAAATATAGTAGTTGGCTTAGGAAAATTATTTCTTGTAGATAAGCTTATGGATACAGCTACTTGGTTGATGAAGCCGGAGGATAAAGAATGAAATCTTTTTGGAGGCTCTTCACTCTTCTTTTTATAACACCAATTGTTGGTTTGATAAAAATACTCTGGTTCCTAATCTCTTTCGCCTTCCAATTACTGTTCTATAAGATTCTTTTCAAGATCATAGATTGGTTTTTCAAACTTCTCTGATGATCATGGTAAGGATAAGACTTTGAGGTTTTACTAGGAAAAGTCTATATAATTAGAAATAATGAAATTATACGAAATAAACTAGCAAGTCTTCTACTGCTAGTTTTTTAATCTTTGCCCTTGTGGTATAATAAAAAAGAAAAAACTGTTAGAGAATATGATGGAGGTTATGATGGACAATATCATTGATGTATCTATTCCTGTTGCGGAAGTTGTGGACAAGCATCCAGAAGTTTTAGATATCCTAGTAGAACTCGGTTTTAAACCTCTTGCAAATCCTTTGATGCGAAATACAGTCGGACGAAAAGTATCGCTCAAACAGGGGTCTAAGCTGGAGGGAACTCCTATGGATAAGATTGTGCGCACACTTGAAGCAAATGGTTACGAAGTGATTGGAATAGACTAATGGCAGATGAACGTATTCATATCCTACGGGATATTTTATTAGAATTGCATAATGGAGCCTCCCCTGAATCCGTTCAGGAACGCTTTGATGCAACCTTTACAGGTGTATCAGCTATCGAGATTTCTCTCATGGAGCACGAGTTGATGAACTCTGACTCAGGTGTGACATTTGAAGACGTCATGGAACTCTGTGATGTGCATGCTAACCTCTTTAAGAATGCTGTTAAGGGCGTAGAAGTTGAAGATACCGAGCATCCTGGTCACCCTGTACGAGTCTTTAAGGATGAAAATCTAGTTCTCCGTGCTGCCTTGATTCGGGTTCGTAGATTGCTCTCGACTTATGAATCTGTGGACGATGAGGAAATGCTGGTTGAGATGCGCAAAGGCTTGGTACGTCAGATGGGGCTTGTTGGTCAATTTAATATCCACTACCAGCGCAAGGAAGAGCTCTTTTTTCCTATCATGGAACGTTATGGACATGATTCACCTCCCAAAGTCATGTGGGGAGTGGATGATCAGATTAGGGATCTCTTTCAAACAGCTTTAGCGGCAACCAAGTCATTACCAGAAGAGCATATTTCCGCTGTAAAGGAAGCTTTTGAAGCTTTTGCGACTGAATTTGAGAGTATGATTTTCAAGGAAGAATCTATCCTTCTCATGATTCTGCTCGAATCCTTTACCCAGGATGACTGGATTCAGATTGCCGAGGAAAGTGATGCTTATGGCTATGCTATCATCCGGCCATCTAAAAAATGGGTTCCTGAACGTAAAAGCTTTGTTGAGGAGAAAAGTGTAGAAGAACCAACTCAGCCAGAAACTGTAGATGGACAAGTTCAGCAAGTGATCGATACACCAGAAGGTCAGTTTACTATCACTTTTACACCAAAGGAAAAGGAAACGGTAGTAGACCGCCATAGCCAACAAGCTTTTGGAAATGGTTATCTCTCAGTTGAACAAGCCAATCTCATCCTCAACCATCTACCTATGGAGATTACCTTTGTTAATAAGGATGATATCTTCCAGTATTACAATGACAATACGCCAGCAGATGAGATGATTTTCAAGCGGACACCGTCTCAAGTCGGTCGCAATGTTGAGCTATGTCATCCACCAAAATATTTGGAGAAAGTCAAAGCGATTATGCAAGGTCTTCGTGAAGGGAAAAAAGATAAGTACGAGATGTGGTTCAAGTCCGAGTCACGGGGCAAGTTTGTTCATATTACTTATGCTGCTGTACACGATGAAAATGGAGAATTTCAAGGAGTCTTGGAGTACGTTCAGGATATCCAGCCTTACCGTGAGATTGATACAGATTATTATCGAGGAATAGAATAAGGAGAAACAATGAGTTACGAACAAGAATTTATGAAAGAATTTGAAGCTTGGGTTAATACCCAAATCATGATTAACGATATGGCGCTCAAGGAAAGCCAAAAGGTCTATGAAGAAGATCAAGATGAGCGTGCTAAAGATGCCATGATTCGCTATGAAAGTCGCTTGGATGCCTACCAGTTCTTGCTAGGCAAGTTTGAAAATTTCAAGGCAGGCAAGGGATTCCATGAATTACCAGAGGGTTTATTTGGAGAGAGAAACTATTAAGTATTCAATGATGGTAAAGGGGAGGGAAACTCCCTTTTTCATTGTTCCTTGAGCCTTTTTGTGTTACAATGTTAGCATGAAAACGAAAAATATTATTAAAACAGGTTTAGTTGTGGTAGGGCTTGGAGCTCTTGCTTTTGGTGCTAAGAAAGTCGCTGATGATCACAAACTCATGAAGACACAAGAAGAGTTGACTGCTATTGTGCGTGACTACTTTTCAGAAATGGGAGAGATTGGAACTCTCTATGTCAAAGTGTATGAAAGTAGCCTAGAACGTCTTGTTGGTGGTGTCATTTTTGAAGATGGTCGTCACTATACCTTTGTCTATGAAGATGAAGATCTCATCTACGAGGAGGAAGTCTTATGATTTCTCCTAAAAATATAGAAGAATTAGCAAATTTAGTAGAGCAGGATGGCAAGAAGGTCTTCCTTTTTGTTGCGGATTGGTGTGGCGATTGCCGTTATATCTATCCTGCTTTGCCAGAGATTGAAGAGGCAAATCCAGAGTTCACTTTTATACGGGTAGACCGAGATGAGTACATGGAACTTGCTAAACTTTGGGATGTATACGGGATTCCAAGTCTTGTTGTTTTAGACAAGAACAAGGAGATTGGACGCTTTGTCAATCGTGACCGTAAAACCAAGGCACAAATAAACGACTTTTTAGCAGAATTAAAATAGGAGAAAAGAAAGAATGATTTTTACATATAACAAAGAACATGTCGGTGATGTCCTTATGGTCATCGTGAAAAACAGTGGCGATGCCAAACTAGATGTTGAACGTAAAGGCAATGTGGCGCGTGTTTTCCTAAAGGAAACTGGTGAAACTGTTGCTTGGAATATTTTTGAAGTTTCTAGCTTATTCAAAATTGAGGAACGTGGCCAAGTATTCTTGACAGACGACCAAGTAGCTCATTTGAACCAAGAATTGCAAGCTCAAGATTTTACCGAAGAGATTATCAATGACAAGGAACCGAAATTTGTCGTTGGTGAAATTGTAGAGATGGTGGCACATCCAGATAGTGATCACTTGAACATCTGTCAAGTTGCTGTTGGAAATGACAAAACAGTACAAATCGTTGCTGGTGCTCCCAATGCGCGTCTTGGTTTGAAAACCATTGTAGCTCTTCCAGGAGCTATGATGCCAAAAGGCAATCTCATTTTCCCAGGGGAACTTCGTGGGGAAAAGAGCTTTGGTATGATGTGCAGTCCTCGTGAACTTGCCTTACCAAATGCTCCAAAAAAACGTGGTGTCATTGAACTGTCAGACGACCAAGTTGTTGGGACTCCGTTCGATCCAGCCAAACATTGGACAGCTTAATCCGTAACAGTTATCTATGCTGTTCGCTTGAGGGGAAATAAGATGGCAAAAAATGTAGTGATTACAGGTGCAACATCAGGTATCGGTGAAGCAATTGCGCGTGCATATCTAGAAAAAGGTGAGAATATCGTTCTCACAGGGCGTCGAACAGAAAGACTTGAAGCTCTCAAAACTGAGTTCGTAGAAGCCTTTCCAAATCAAAAAGTTTGGACTTTTCCTTTAGATGTTACGGATATGAGCATGGTTAAGACTGTCTGTTCAGATATTCTAAAAACTGTGGGTCAGATTGATATATTGGTCAATAACGCTGGACTTGCTTTAGGCTTAGCTCCCTATCAGGACTATGAAGAGTTGGATATGCTGACCATGCTGGATACCAATGTCAAGGGCTTGATGGCTGTTACTCGTTGTCTCTTGCCTTCTATGGTGACTGCAAATCAAGGCCATATCATTAATATGGGTTCAACCGCAGGTATTTACGCCTACGCTGGTGCAGCAGTCTATTCAGCAACCAAGGCTGCAGTCAAAACATTTTCAGATGGACTACGAATTGATACCATTGCGACTGATATCAAGGTGACAACCATTCAGCCAGGAATCGTAGAGACTGACTTTTCTAAGGTCCGTTTCCATGGAGATGAGGCACGGGCTGCAACGGTCTATCAGGGACTTGAAGCCCTGCAGGCGCAAGATATTGCAGATGCTGTAGTTTATGTGACCAGCCAACCTCGTCGTGTGCAAATCACAGATATGACCATCATGGCCAATCAACAAGCAACTGGATTTATGATTCACAGAGATTAACATTATTTAAAAAAGTTACAAATTTTGTAACTTTTTTTGATTTCCTTCGAATAGATAAGTAGGAGGATGAAAAATGTATAATAAAATTATTCTTATTGGAAGAATCGTGGCAACACCAGAATTGCACAAAACCAACAACGACAAGTCCGTTGCACGAGCAACTATCGCAGTGAACCGTCGTTACAAAGATCAAAATGGAGAACGTGAAGCTGACTTCATTAATATTGTAGTCTGGGGCAAACTTGCTGAAACTTTGGCGAGTTATGGAAGCAAAGGCAGTCTCATTTCTGTGGATGGGGAACTACGTACCCGTCGCTTCGAGAAAAATGGCCAGACCAACTATGTAACAGAAGTTCTCTGTACAGGTTTCCAACTCTTAGAAAGCCGTGCCCAACGTGCTATGCGTGAAAATAATGCAGGACAAGACTTAGCAGATTTGGTCTTGGAAGAGGAGGAACTTCCCTTCTAAAATGAAAAGAGTTTGAGATTTTTCTCCAACTCTTTTTATGCTATAAATCAGACTTTTTTCTTGACTATTTTTGACCAAGTGATACAATAGAACTATGGTTTAGCACTCGTGTACAAAGAGTGCTAATAATATGATTGAATTATGGAGGAAAACAGATGTTGAAACCATTAGGAGACCGTGTGGTCTTGAAAATTGAAGAAAAAGAACAAACTGTCGGAGGCTTTGTCCTTGCAGGATCAGCTCAAGAAAAAACAAAAACAGCTACAGTAGTGGCTACAGGACAAGGCGTTCGTACCTTGAGTGGTGAACTAGTCGCTCCAAGTGTAAAAGTTGGAGATCAAGTTTTAGTGGAAGCTCATGCAGGCATTGATGTCAAAGATGGCGATGAAAAATATGTCATCGTTGGTGAAGCTAGCATCTTAGCAATCGTGGAAGAATAAGAGGAGGAAGTAAGTATGGCAAAAGACATTAAATTTTCATCAGATGCTCGTTCAGCTATGGTACGTGGTGTTGATATCCTAGCTGATACAGTTAAAGTAACCTTGGGGCCTAAAGGCCGTAATGTTGTTCTTGAAAAATCATTCGGCTCACCATTGATTACCAATGATGGTGTAACAATCGCTAAAGAAATCGAACTAGAAGACCATTTTGAAAATATGGGTGCCAAATTGGTATCAGAAGTAGCTTCAAAAACCAATGATATCGCGGGTGATGGGACAACAACTGCAACTGTCTTGACTCAAGCCATCGTCCGCGAAGGAATCAAAAACGTCACTGCTGGAGCAAATCCAATCGGTATTCGTCGTGGGATTGAAGCTGCGGTTGCTGCAGCTGTTGAAGCCTTGAAAAACAATGCAATTCCAGTATCAAGCAAGGAAGCAATCGCACAAGTCGCTGCTGTATCCTCTCGCTCTGAAAAAGTTGGTGAGTACATCTCTGAAGCCATGGAAAAAGTTGGTAAAGATGGAGTTATCACCATTGAAGAATCACGTGGTATGGAAACAGAACTAGAAGTTGTAGAAGGAATGCAATTTGACCGTGGTTATCTATCACAGTACATGGTCACTGACAATGAAAAAATGGTTGCAGACCTTGAAAATCCATACATTTTGATTACAGATAAAAAGATTTCAAATATCCAAGAAATCTTGCCACTACTAGAAAGCATCCTTCAAAGCAGTCGTCCTCTCTTGATTATTGCTGATGACGTTGACGGTGAAGCTCTTCCAACTCTTGTTTTGAACAAGATCCGTGGAACCTTCAACGTAGTTGCTGTTAAGGCGCCTGGATTTGGTGACCGTCGTAAGGCTATGCTGGAAGATATCGCGATTTTGACAGGCGGAACTGTTATCACAGAAGATCTTGGTCTTGAATTGAAAGATGCTACCATCGAAGCGCTTGGTCAAGCAGCTAAAGTGTCTGTTGATAAAGATAGTACAGTCATTGTAGAAGGTGCAGGTAATCCTGAAGCAATTGCTAATCGTGTAGCTGTCATCAAGTCTCAAATCGAAACAACAACTTCAGAATTCGACCGTGAAAAACTTCAAGAACGCTTGGCTAAATTATCAGGTGGAGTAGCAGTTATTAAGGTCGGTGCTGCAACTGAAACAGAATTGAAAGAAATGAAACTCCGCATCGAAGATGCCCTCAATGCGACTCGCGCAGCTGTTGAAGAAGGAATCGTTGCAGGTGGTGGTACTGCCCTTGTTAATGTTATCTCTGCTGTTGCTTCCTTGGAGTTAGAAGGTGATGAAGCGACAGGACGTAGCATTGTACTTCGTGCCTTGGAAGAGCCAGTTCGCCAAATTGCCTACAATGCAGGCTATGAAGGTTCAATCGTTATCGATCGTTTGAAAAATGCAGAGCTTGGAACAGGCTTCAATGCTGCCACAGGTGAGTGGGTCAACATGATTGAAGCAGGAATTATCGATCCTGTTAAGGTTAGCCGTTCAGCCCTTCAGAACGCAGCTTCAGTAGCAAGCTTGATTCTAACAACAGAAGCAGTCGTAGCTAATAAGCCAGAACCTGTAGCACCAGCCCCAGCTATGGATCCATCAATGATGGGTGGTTACTAAGAAATAAATAAAAACCGGTGGAAATCATGATTTCTACCGGTTTCTTTTGTATCACTTAAAAAGAGGGAGCTCAGCTTCCTCTTTTTTTATCTGAAAATGTTATTGTTTGATGACTTCAGCTCCACCCATGTATGGACGAAGAACTTCTGGAATTGTCACAGAGCCATCTTCATTTTGATAGTTTTCAAGGATAGCAGCCACTGTACGTCCAACTGCAAGTCCAGAACCGTTCAAGGTATGGAGGAGTTTCACCTTGCCGTCTGCTTCATCACGGTAACGGATTTGGGCACGACGAGCTTGGAAATCTTCTGTATTTGAACAGCTTGAGATTTCACGGTAGGTATTTTGCGCAGGGATCCATACTTCCAAGTCATAAGTCTTAGCAGCAGAGAAGCCCATATCTCCAGTAGAGAGAGCAACCACACGGTATGGAAGGTTGAGTTTTTGAAGGATGTTTTCAGCGTTGGCTGTCATCTTTTCTAGTTCTTCGTATGACTCTTCAGGTTTGGCAAATTTCACCATTTCAACCTTGTGGAATTGGTGCAAACGAATCAAACCACGAGTATCACGACCAGCTGAACCAGCTTCAGAACGGAATGATGGGCTCATAGCAGTAAAGTAGATTGGTAAGTCTTTTCCATCAAGAATTTCATCACGGTAGTAGTTGGTCAGAGGAACTTCAGCTGTAGGAATGAGGACGTAGTTCGTATCTTTCAATTCAAACGTATCTTCTTTGAATTTTGGATATTGTCCTGTACCGAACATAGAGTCATGGTTAACCATGTAAGGTGTGATGACTTCAGTGTAGCCTTCTTTTCCATGCTCATCTAACATGAAGTTGTAGATAGCACGTTCCAAACGAGCCCCAAGTCCTTTATAGAAGAGGAAGCGAGCTCCAGTGACTTTTCCACCACGTTCCCAGTCAAGAATACCAAGGTCTTCGCCAAGGTCCCAGTGAGCTTTTGGTTCGAAGCCAAACTCGCGAGGAGTTCCCCAACGGCGAACTTCTACGTTATCGTCTTCGTCTGCTCCAATAGGAACGCTATCAGCTGGGATGTTTGGAAGAGTAGTGGTAAATTCTGTTAATTTAGCATCAATTTCTGCCAACTCAGCATCCAGAGCTTTTACCTCTGCAGATAGGGTTTGCATAGCTGCAATCTTGTCGTCTGCATTTTCCTTGTTACGTTTAGCTTGGGCAATCTCAGCAGAAACTGTGTTACGTTCAGCCTTGAGAGTTTCAACCTTAACCAAGATGTCACGTCGTTTGGCATCGATTTCTTTCATCTCGTTCAAGATAGCAGCATCTACACCACGTGTAGCTAGTTTTTCTGCGACAGCATCAAAGTCTGTACGAATACGTTTGATATCTAACATATAAACTCCTTTATGAAAAAAGCACACCCGACAAAGCGTTGGAGTGGCAGGGCCACGGTTCCATCCAACTTCACAGGTGTGCACTTGATTCTGTATTTGATTTAAAACAACGGTAGAATTTCAATTAAATCTTCTATCTGCTCGCAGCACCCGCAGACTTTCTGAAAGAAGGAAGTAACCTACTTATCCGTTTCTATGATTATACTAAACTTTCTATTTTTTTGCAAATAGATTTTTAATTTTTCGACCAATGATTTGGACTAAGGTAGGAAGTTTGACTACCTTGTCATTTCCCAGTTTTTCACGAGCTATTTTAAGAATTTTTCCAGAGTCTTTTGAGGCGAAGAGAAATTTTCCTTGATCTGTAAAGATTTCAAAATGACGACTAACCTTGCGGCCTGAAACATTGGCTCCGATTTGATTAATGCTGGACCATGGGATTTGAATATAGTCCTCGACATTACGATTTGCGTAAAATTCTAAAGCATGATCTCCGACCAGAAATTTTCCAACCTTTCCTGTAATGGAGAGATAGGAGGTTCCAGTTGTTTGCAAGTCGACGACCTTGTTGAGGGATTGTGCCATGTTTAGTCTTCCTTATTTTCACCGAAAAATGCTTGGTAGAGAGCTTTAAGGGCGGCTTTTTCTTGGTCTTTATGGACAACAAACATGATAGAAACTTCACTAGAACCTTGTGACATCATTTGGATGTTGATCTTGTTTTCAGATAAGGCACGAGTGGCTGTAGCAGTTACCCCGATATGACGCTTCATTTTTTCCCCAACAATCATAATGATAGAGAGGTCGTGTTCGATTTCAGCGTGATCTACCTCTGCTTTTTGGACTAACTGACGAAGGATTTCTTCTTCCTTGATCGGAGTCAATTCTCGTGAACGTAAGATGATAGACAGGTCATCGATACCAGTTGGCATGTGTTCCCAACCAATATTAAGGTCCTCAAGGATCTGAAGAACTTTACGACCAAAACCGATTTCGCGGTTCATCAGATATTTAGACATATTAATGCTGACAAAGCCAGAATCACCAGCGATCCCAACAACTGGGAATTTGTCGCTGCTATGTTGTAGCACAATGCGAGTACCTGGGTGGTCTGGATTGTTGGTATTTTTAATGACAAGAGGAATTTTCCCACGGTAGGCTGGTAGAAGTGCTTCATCGTGTAGTACAGAGAATCCAGCATAGGCCAATTCACGCATTTCACGGTAGGTCAATTCAGGGATAGAGTGTGGCTTATGGATAATACCAGGGTGAGCTGCAAAGATTCCGTCTACATCCGTAAAGTTTTCATAGAGGTCAGCCTTGACACCAGCAGCAATGATGGAACCAGTAATATCTGAACCCCCGCGTGAGAAGGTACAAATTTGGTCTTCTTTCGTAACACCGAAGAAACCAGGGATAACAAGAACTTCAGTTGAATTGGTCAATTCCTCGATTTTATCGTAACTTGATGGGATGATACGTGCATTTCCAGGTTCGCTCGTAACGACGATACCAGCTTCTCTAGGGTGAACATAACGCGCCTCCAAGCCATTTTGGTTAAAGTAGGCTGCAATCAATTTGGCATTGTTGTTTTCCCCTGCAGCAAGGAAGGTATCGTAAAGAAACTTATTATCTTCAATTGGAAGAGTTGCAAGAGCACGGATGCTTTTTGAAATTTTATCTAAAACGGCTGGTTTAAGACCTAATTCGCTAACCATGGCAGCATAACGATCGATAATCCAGTTTTGGCTTTTACTAATGTCATTTCCAGCTACATAGTCGCGGTAGTATTTAATCAAGGCATCTGTAACCTTAGTATCTTCCGAATCGCGTTTACCAGGGGCAGATACAACCACAAAACGACGTTCAGGGTCACTTTTGACAATATTTAAAACTTTTTCTAACTGACTAGCAGAGGCAAGCGAGCTTCCACCAAATTTAACAACCTTCATAAGAACTCCTAAAGTAAGTATTTTATACGATTATAGCAGAAAGAGGGGCTTTTTTCAATCTGGAAAATTTCCTATATAATTGTTTGAATGTCTCATCAGGAAAGCTTATAATAAAGGTGTAGGGGAAAACTCTTCTGATGAAAGGAGTTGGGAAAGATGATTAAAAGAGTGTTTTATTTAATACTATTCCTTACCTTCGTGATGATTCCTACAAGTATCGGAGCAACTTATCATCCTCTTCCCAGTGGTCGTTTGACTGGAGAAGAATTAGCGATTGAGTATGCTCAGGAAGGTCAGATATCAGTTGAGAGGGCTAAAATTATCTTATCTATAGGCTTGTCAGATAGTCAGTCAAGGACTTATCGAATTCTCTCTGAAAAGATTATCGTCAATCCTAACTATGAAGCTAGAGTCAAGTTTTACTGTCGAACAGATGAGAGTGGACAATTTAGAGGAATCACGAAACTCTTAGCTGCAAGTCAGGTCGACAAGGACGGGGATAAGGAAGTTCCTTTTACAGGGAATCTTTTTGCCTACCTAGAAGATCCAAATCGTGTTTTTTACATGGTTTCAGGAGAATTCTACCATAAAGGATTCAACAAAGAACAGCTCTATCAGAGAGAAGGAGGGCGGATGCTTGAAGTCATTTATGATTTCATGGATGATACAAGTACTGGTTTTCCTTTATTTTTAGAGACCAAACTAAGTTTTTAAAATCGGCCGATACACTTTCGGTCGATTTTTCTCTTGTCTAATAAGCTGGAAAAAGATATAATTCGAAAATAAAATAATTTGAACATCGTTGTAATGTAAAAGAAGTGCCTATGGATCATATTCTCTATCAAGTTCAAGACGATTTAGCGATACTAACTTTAAATCGTCCTGAGGTGGCCAATGGTTTTCATATTCCTATGTGTCAAGAAATTCTAGAAGCATTGGAATTGGCTGAAAAAGATGCATCGGTTTCGTTTATTCTCATCAATGCTGCTGGCAAAGTCTTCTCTGTTGGGGGCGATCTAGTAGAAATGAAACGTGCTGTCGAAGAGGATGATATTGCATCCTTGGCTCAGATTGCAGAATTAGTCAATGCCATTTCTTATAAAATAAAGCAAATTCCTAAGCCTGTCATCATGGAAGTAGACGGAGCAGTTGCTGGTGCAGCTGCCAATATGGCCTTGGCTGTTGACTTCTGTATTGCGTCGGACAAGGCTAAATTTATTCAAGCCTTTGTAGGCGTGGGCTTGGCTCCAGATGCGGGTGGCTTATTCTTGCTGACACGATCGCTAGGAGCGACTCGGGCAACGCAACTTGCTATGACCGGTGAAGCTTTTACAGCTGAGAAGGCTTTAGAAGCAGGAGCTGTCTATCGTCTGTGTGCTAGTGAGCAACTGGAAAAGACAAGAGAGCAACTGTTGAAGAAGTTGAGAAGAGGCTCTACTAACTCTTACGCAGCCATTAAGAAATTGGTCTGGGAGAGCGAGTTTAAGCAGTGGCATGAATATGCAAAATTGGAACTGGAGCTACAGGAAACTCTATCTTATACGGAGGATTTCAAAGAAGGTGTTCGTGCACATTCTGAAAGAAGACGTCCAAAATTTTTGGGGAAATAATAAAATACTTGCGCAATTCTTTGAAGTTTGATATACTTTTTTTGTCAAATGTTTTGATAGTTAAACTTTTTTGATGAGGGAGGGAAGAAAATTGGACTACCAACGGATCAATGACTATTTAACATCTATTTTTAATAACGTCCTTGTGATTGAGGAAGTGAGTTTGAGAGGTAGTCGTTTCAAGGATATCTCTATCAAGGAAATGCACACGATCGATGTGATTGGCAAGTTTCCAGATGTGACTCCAAGTCAAGTGTCCAAAGAGTTGATGGTAACTCTAGGAACCGTGACAACTAGCTTGAACAACTTGGAACGAAAAGGTTATATCGAGCGCTTGCGATCAGATCAGGATCGTCGTGTAGTACATCTGCATTTGACAAAGAAAGGTCGCTTGGTACATCGGCTCCATAGACGTTTTCATAAGGCCATGGTCGAAAGGATCATCGAAGGCATGAGCCCAGAGGAAATGGATGTCATGAGTAAAGGTTTGACCAATCTTTATCAATTTTTGGAGGATTTGAAATAATGGCTTTTGCAAAAATAAGCCAGGTTGCTCATTATGTACCAGAGCAGATTGTCACAAATGAAGATTTGGCTCAGGTTATGGATACGAGTGATGAATGGATTTCAAGTCGAACTGGAATCAAAGAGCGTCGCATTTCTAAGACCGAGTCAACTGGGGATTTGGCTACTGAAGTTGCAAAACAACTCCTAGAGAAGTCAGGGATTTATGCTGAGGAGTTGGATTTCATCATCTTAGCTACGATGACCCCTGATTCGATGATGCCATCTACTGCAACACGTGTACAGGCTCGTATAGGTGCTCGTAAGGCCTTTGCATTTGATCTCACCGCCGCTTGTAGTGGTTTCACCTTTGCCCTTTCAACTGCTGAGAAATTCATATCATCAGGTCGCTTTAGCAAGGGCTTGGTCATCGGTAGTGAAACTATGTCCAAAACCTTGGACTGGACAGATCGTTCAACAGCTGTCCTATTTGGAGATGGAGCTGGGGGGGTCTTGTTAGAAGCAAGCGATAAGCAACATTTTCTAGCGGAGAGTCTCAATAGCGACGGTTCGCGTAGTGAGTGCTTGACCTATGGGCAGACAGGCTTGACGTCACCATTTTCAGTTCAAGAAAATCCAGATGCTTTCTTGAAAATGGATGGCCGAGCAGTTTTTGATTTTGCAATTCGAGATGTTGCTAAGTCTATCAAAGAGACCATAGAAATGAGTCCTGTATCTGCAGAAGAGCTAGACTATCTCCTGCTTCATCAGGCCAATAACCGTATCTTGGATAAGATGGCTAGAAAGATCGGTGTAGATCGTGATAAGCTTCCAGCAAATATGACCAAGTATGGAAATACCAGTGCGGCAAGTATTCCGATCCTATTTTCAGAGTGTGTAGAGGAAGGGCTCATTCGTTTGGATGGAAGCCAAAAAATTCTCTTGTCAGGCTTCGGCGGAGGTTTGACATGGGGCACGCTTATTGTTACAATTTAGGTAATCATGTGGTGAACACATTGTTATAAAAACTATTTATTTTAAAGGAGTCTATCATGGCAGTATTTGAAAAAGTACAAGAAATTATCGTTGAAGAACTTGGAAAAGATGCATCAGAAGTAACACTTGAATCTACTTTTGATGATTTGGATGCAGATTCATTGGACTTGTTCCAAGTAATCTCAGAAATTGAAGATGCTTTTGATATTCAAATCGAAGCAGAAGATGACTTGAAAACAGTTGGTGACTTGGTTGCCTACGTTGAAGAGCAAACAAAATAATTAAAATAAATGAAGAAGGAGTAGGGGAGACCCGCTCCCTCTTGTTTAGGTAATAGTTTGACCGTCAAAGTATAATAAAGTCGAACTATTACCTAAGCAAGACTCATGGAGGCACTATGAAAACACGTATTACAGAATTATTGAATATTAAATATCCTATCTTCCAAGGTGGAATGGCCTGGGTTGCAGATGGTGACCTTGCTGGAGCTGTTTCAAAAGCAGGTGGTCTAGGTATTATCGGTGGAGGAAATGCTCCTAAAGAAGTGGTTAAGGCCAATATCAATAAGATTAGATCTTTAACAGACAAGCCTTTTGGTGTCAACATTATGCTTCTGTCTCCATTTGTTGATGATATTGTTGACCTCGTCATTGAAGAAGGGGTTAAGGTAGTCACAACTGGCGCAGGAAACCCAAGTAAATACATGGAGCGATTTCATGAAGCGGGAATCACCGTTATTCCTGTAGTTCCTAGTGTTGCTTTGGCTAAACGGATGGAAAAAATCGGTGCAGACGCTGTTATTGCAGAAGGTATGGAAGCAGGTGGACACATCGGTAAACTAACAACTATGACCTTGGTTCGTCAAGTTGCAGCTGCTGTTTCCATTCCTGTTATCGCTGCTGGCGGTATTGCAGACGGTGAAGGAGCTGCTGCTGGCTTTATGCTTGGTGCAGAGGCTGTGCAAGTAGGGACTCGTTTTGTAGTTGCTAAAGAATCAAATGCCCATCCAAACTATAAAGCTAAAATTTTAAAAGCTCGTGATATTGATACAACGATTTCGGCACAACATTTTGGACACGCAGTTCGTGCCATTAAAAACAAATTGACTCGTGATTTCGAGCAAGCTGAAAAAGATGCCTTTAAACAAGAAAATCCAGATTTAGAAATTTTTGAGCAAATGGGTGCAGGAGCCTTAGCTAAAGCTGTTGTCCATGGGGATGTGGATGGCGGTTCAGTGATGGCCGGCCAGATTGCAGGTCTGGTTTCGAAAGAAGAAACTGTTGAAGAAATCTTAAAAGATATTTACTATGGTGCAGCTGAAAAGATTCAAGCAGAAGCTGCTCGTTGGGCAGGAGTTACAAGAAATGACTAAAACAGCCTTTCTATTTGCAGGTCAAGGAGCCCAGTACCTTGGAATGGGACGTGAGCTATACGACCAATATGCTATCGTCAAGGAAACAATCGATCAAGCTAGCCAAGTCTTAGGTTATGACCTTCGTGACTTGATTGATAACGATGAAACGAAGCTACATCAGACTCGTTACACGCAACCAGCTATTTTAGCTACATCCGTTGCTATTTACCGACTACTAAAGGAAAAAGGTTACCAGCCTGATATGGTGGCAGGTTTGTCTCTTGGAGAATACTCTGCCCTGGTAGCTAGTGGTGCCTTGGATTTTGAAGCTGCAGTGGCTCTAGTTGCTAAACGTGGGTCTTATATGGAAGAAGCAGCACCAGTAGGATCAGGGAAAATGGTAGCTGTGCTAAATACACCAGTTGAAGTGATTGAAAAAGCTTGTCAAGAAGCTTCTCAACTTGGTGTTGTAACTCCAGCTAACTACAACACGCTGAGTCAAATTGTTATTGGTGGTGAGGTAGTGGCGGTAGATCGTGCGGTTCAACTCTTGCAAGAAGCAGGAGCAAAACGTTTGATTCCGCTAAATGTTTCTGGTCCTTTCCATACAGCTTTATTGGAACCTGCTAGTCAAAAACTAGCTCGAGCCCTGACAGAAGTTGAGTTTTCTGACTTTGCTTGTCCACTTGTTGGCAATACAGAAGCAAAGGTCATGGAAAAAGAACGAATTGCAGAACTTTTGACTCGTCAAGTTAAGGAACCCGTTCGTTTTTATGAAAGTATTGCAGTCATGCAAGAAGCGGGTGTCACTCGTTTTATCGAGATTGGTCCTGGAAAAGTCTTGTCAGGATTCGTTAAAAAGATTAATAAAACAGCTCAACTTGCTAATGTGGAAGATCAAGCAAGCTTAGAAGCACTTCTAGAGAATTAAATTTCATGAGGTAGAAGTTCTGAAAGGAGAAACATGAAACTAGAACAGAAAAATGTCTTTATTACAGGCTCAAGTCGAGGAATTGGTCTCGCCATTGCTCATAAATTTGCCAGCTTGGGAGCCAATGTTGTTTTGAATAGTCGTGGTGAAATCTCCGAGGAACTTCTTGCCGAATTTAAACCATACGGGGTGAAGGTTCTTGCTATTTCTGGTGACGTGTCTGATTTTGCGGACGCAAAACGTATGGTAGACCAAGCCATTGAAGAGCTGGGTTCAGTTGATGTCCTCGTTAATAATGCTGGGATTACTCAAGATACTCTCATGCTCAAGATGACAGAAGAAGATTTTGAGAAGGTCTTGAAAGTCAATTTGACAGGGGCTTTCAATATGACACAATCAGTCTTAAAACCGATGATAAAAGCACGCGAAGGTGCTATCATCAATATGTCTAGTGTTGTTGGTCTCATGGGAAATATCGGTCAAGCCAACTACGCCGCATCCAAAGCTGGTTTGATTGGATTTACTAAATCAGTAGCACGTGAGGTTGCCAATCGCAATGTACGTGTCAATGCTATTGCGCCAGGGATGATTGAATCGGATATGACCGCAGTCTTGACAGATAAAGTAAAGGATGCCATGTTGGCACAAATTCCGATGAAACAATTTGGCCAAGCTGAGCAGGTTGCTGATGTGACAGCCTTTCTGGCTAGTCAAGATTATCTAACAGGACAAGTCATTGCAATTGATGGTGGACTAACTATGCAATAAGAGTTAAAATAGAGGTAGAAGAATGAAACTGAATCGAGTAGTAGTGACAGGTTATGGAGTGACATCTCCAATCGGAAATACACCAGAAGAATTTTGGAATAGTTTGACAACTGGAAAAATCGGAATTGCTGAAATCACCAAGTTTGATCATAGTGAATTTGCGGTGCATAATGCGGCAGAAATCCAGGATTTTCCTTTTGACAAATATTTTGTAAAAAAAGATACCAACCGTTTTGATGCTTATTCTTTATATGCACTATATGCAGCACAAGAAGCAGTGAACAATGCTAATCTTGATGTAGAGACTCTTGATAGAGACCGCTTTGGTGTCATCGTTGCTTCAGGTATCGGTGGAATCAAGGAAATCGAAGATCAAGTGCTTCGACTTCATGATAAGGGACCAAAACGTGTAAAACCATTGACACTTCCAAAAGCTTTACCAAATATGGCATCAGGAAATGTTGCTATGCGTTTTGGAGCAAACGGTGTTTGTAAATCTATCAATACTGCTTGTGCTTCTTCAAATGATGCAATTGGGGATGCCTTTCGTTCCATCAAGTTTGGTTACCAAGATGTTATGCTAGTTGGTGGTTCTGAGGCTTCTATCACTCCATTTGCCATTGCAGGTTTCCAAGCCTTGACAGCTCTTTCAACAACAGAGGATCCAAGTCGTGCCTCTATTCCATTTGACAAAGACCGTAATGGATTTGTCATGGGTGAAGGATCAGGTATGTTGGTTCTTGAAAGTTTAGAGCATGCTGAAAAACGCGGTGCAACTATCCTAGCTGAAGTTGTTGGTTACGGAAATACTTGTGATGCCTACCATATGACTTCACCACATCCAGAAGGTCAAGGAGCTATTAAGGCCATCAAATTAGCCTTGGAAGAAGCTGAGATTTCTCCAGACCAAGTAGCCTATGTCAATGCTCATGGAACCTCGACTCTTGCCAATGAAAAAGGAGAAAGTGGTGCCATTGTATCTGTTCTAGGTAAGGATGTTCCAGTTTCTTCAACCAAATCCTTCACAGGTCATTTGCTGGGAGCAGCAGGGGCTGTTGAAGCCATTGCTACTATTGAAGCTATTCGTCATAGCTATGTTCCAATGACAGCCGGAACAACAGAATTATCAGACTATATTGAAGCAAACGTTATCTATGGACAGGGATTGAAGTGTGGAATTCCATATGCTATCTCAAATACCTTTGGATTTGGTGGGCATAATGCAGTCCTTGTTTTCAAACGTTGGGAGAATAAGTAAAGATGAATTTAAATGAAATCAAAGACTTGATGGCGCAATTTGACCAGTCAAGCTTGAGAGAATTTTCTTATAAAAATGGAACGGATGAGTTGGTCTTCAGTAAGAATGAAGCGAAACTTGTTGCAGAAGCAAGTCAAGCACCTCAAGCTCAAACTACACCAGCTGTAGAAGTAGTTTCAGAATCAAGTGCTAGTGAATCTGTAGCTGAGGGGGACCTTGTAGAAAGTCCACTTGTCGGAGTTGCTTACTTGGCTGCCGGACCAGACAAATCTAATTTTGTTTCAGTAGGTGATACTGTTAAAAAAGGCCAAACCTTGGTCATCATCGAAGCTATGAAGATCATGAATGAAATTCCAGCACCTAAAGATGGTGTTGTAACAGAAATTCTAGTTGAAAATGAAGAAATGGTTGAGTTTGGGAAAGGCTTGGTACGTATCAAATGATTGATATTCAAGGAATTAAAGAAGCTTTGCCACACCGTTATCCCATGCTCTTAGTGGATCGTGTCTTAGAAGTTAGCGAAGATACCATTGTTGCTATTAAAAATGTGACGATTAACGAACCTTTCTTCAATGGTCATTTTCCTAAATACCCAGTTATGCCTGGAGTCCTCATTATGGAAGCCTTGGCACAAACAGCAGGTGTTTTGGAATTATCAAAACCTGAAAACAAAGGAAAGCTTGTCTTCTATGCTGGTATGGACAAAGTTAAATTTAAAAAGCAAGTTGTTCCTGGTGATCAGCTTGTCATGACAGCAACGTTTGTCAAACGTCGTGGCCCAATCGCCGTAGTAGAAGCGAAGGCAGAAGTAGATGGTAAGCTTGCAGCAAGCGGTACTCTGACCTTTGCTATTGGAAACTAGGGAGGTTTTCCATGTTTCGTAAGATTTTAATTGCCAATCGTGGTGAAATCGCTGTTCGTATTATTCGTGCGGCACGAGAGTTAGGAATTGCAACAGTCGCTGTTTATTCAACTGCTGACAAGGAAGCACTCCACACGCTTTTGGCTGATGAGGCTATCTGTATCGGCCCTGGGAAGGCTACAGAATCTTATCTGAACATCAATGCTATCCTTTCAGCTGCGGTCTTGACTGAAGCTGAAGCTATTCACCCTGGATTTGGTTTTTTAAGTGAAAATTCCAAATTTGCAACCATGTGTGAAGAAGTTGGGATCAAATTTATCGGACCATCAGCTCGTGTCATGGATGTCATGGGAGATAAAATTAACGCCCGTGCTCAAATGATTAAGGCAAACGTGCCTGTCATTCCAGGATCAGATGGAGAGGTCCATACAGCAGAAGAGGCTCTTGCTATTGCTGAAAAAATTGGTTATCCAGTTATGCTGAAAGCTTCAGCTGGAGGTGGTGGAAAAGGGATTCGTAAGGTTGAAAAAGCAGAAGATCTCGTGTCAGCCTTTGAAACAGCCTCTAGTGAAGCCAAAGCCAACTTTGGTAATGGAGCGATGTACCTAGAGCGTGTGATCTATCCTGCTCGCCACATTGAGGTACAGATTCTTGCTGACCAGATGGGACATGTGATTCACCTAGGTGAGCGTGACTGTTCGCTTCAGCGGAATAACCAAAAGGTTTTAGAAGAAAGTCCTTCGATTGCTATTGGGAAAACACTTCGTAATGAAATTGGTGCTGCAGCAGTCCGTGCAGCCGAATCTGTTGGTTATGAAAATGCGGGTACGATTGAATTCCTACTAGATGAAGCAAGTGGCAAATTCTACTTTATGGAAATGAATACTCGTGTCCAAGTAGAACATCCAGTAACCGAATTTGTTTCTGGTGTGGATATTGTCAAGGAACAAATCCGTATTGCGTCAGGTCAACCTCTGACTCTGAAACAAGAAGACATTGTTCTAAAAGGACATGCTATTGAGTGCCGTATCAACGCAGAAAACCCAGCCTTTAATTTTGCACCGAGCCCAGGTAAGATTACTAATCTTTATCTACCAAGCGGTGGTGTTGGCTTGCGTGTTGACTCTGCAGTTTATCCAGGGTATACCATTCCACCATACTATGATAGTATGATTGCTAAAATTATTGTTCATGGTGAAAATCGTTTTGATGCACTCATGAAAATGCAAAGAGCTCTTTATGAACTCGAAATTGAAGGGGTCGTCACCAATGCTGATTTTCAACTCGATTTGATTTCAGATCGTCGTGTGATAGCAGGGGACTACGATACTTCATTCTTGATGGAAACTTTCTTACCACACTATCAAGAAAAAGAATAATGTAATACTCTTCGAAAATCTCTTCAAACCGCGTCAGCTTCGCTTTGCCGTAGATATAGGTAACTGACTTCGTCAGTTCTATCCACAACCTCAAAACAGTGTTTTGAGCTGACTTCGTCAGTCTTATCTACAACCTCAAAGCAGTGCTTTGAGCAACCTGTGGCTAGCTTCCTAGTTTGCTCTTTGATTTTCATTGAGTATAAAAATAGTATAAGACTGAAAAGGGGGCTGTATGGCTCTATTTAGTAAAAAAGATAAATATATTCGAATCAATCCCAATCGTTCGACTGTAAATCAACCTCAGATCAAGCCAGAGGTTCCAGATGAGCTCTTCTCCCAATGTCCAGGTTGCAAATATACGATTTACCAAAAGGACCTGGGGAGTGAGCGGATATGCCCTCACTGTGGCTATACCTTCCGTATTTCAGCTCAAGAGCGTTTAGCCTTAACCATTGATATGGGGACGTTTTTGGAAATGTTTAAAGGGATTGAGACTCAGGACCCTTTGAATTTTCCAGACTATCGTAAAAAGTTGACCTTGATGCGCGAAAAGACAGGTCTTGATGAGGCTGTTGTAACAGGAACAGCTTTGATTAAGGGAGAGAAGGTTGTCCTTGGCATCATGGATTCTAACTTTATCATGGCATCGATGGGGACAGTTGTTGGTGAAAAAATTACTCGCTTGTTCGAATTTGCCACAGATGAGAAATTGCCAGTCGTCTTGTTTACAGCTTCTGGTGGAGCACGCATGCAAGAAGGAATCATGAGTTTGATGCAGATGGCTAAAATCTCTGCAGCAGTCAAACGTCATTCCAATGCAGGTCTCTTTTATCTGACAATCCTTACTGACCCGACGACTGGAGGAGTAACAGCTTCCTTTGCCATGGAAGGGGATATCATCTTGGCAGAGCCCCAAAGTTTGGTAGGTTTTGCTGGACGCCGTGTGATTGAAAATACTGTAAGGGAAGACTTACCAGAGGATTTCCAGAAGGCAGAGTTTCTTCTAGAGCATGGCTTTGTAGATGCAATTGTAAAACGGCGAGAATTGCCAGATATGATTGCTCGATTAGTAAGGTTGCATAAGGGGGATTGTTGATGAATATAGCGAAAATCGTCAGAGAAGCACGTGAACAAACCCGCTTAACTGCCTTGGACTTCGCAACAGGAATTTTTGATGACTTTATCGAGCTACATGGGGATCGCTCTTTCCGGGATGATGGTGCTGTTATTGGTGGTATTGGTTTGTTGGGAGACCAAGCAGTAACTGTTGTTGGAATCCAAAAAGGTAAAAGCTTACAAGATAATCTTAACCGTAACTTTGGACAACCCCATCCAGAAGGCTATCGCAAGGCCCTTCGTTTGATGAAGCAAGCTGAAAAGTTTGGCCGGCCTGTTGTAACTTTTATCAACACTGCGGGAGCCTATCCTGGTGTAGGGGCAGAGGAACGGGGTCAAGGTGAAGCTATTGCCCGTAACCTCTTTGAAATGAGTGATTTAAAAGTGCCCATTATTGCCATTATTATCGGTGAAGGGGGCTCTGGTGGCGCTCTAGCTCTAGCAGTAGCTGACCGTGTTTGGATGCTTGAAAATTCCATCTATGCCGTACTGAGTCCTGAAGGATTTGCTTCTATCTTATGGAAAGATGGAACTCGCGCCATGGAAGCAGCTGAGTTGATGAAAATCACCTCGTATGAGTTGTTGGATATGCAAGTTGTAGATAAGGTCATTTCTGAAGTTGGTCTTTCAAGCAAAGATTTAATCAAGCAAGTGAAGGAACAACTCCAAGCAGAACTCGATGTACTTGGTAAACTTCCGCTAGATCAACTCATTGAAGAACGTTATCAACGCTTTAGAAAATATTAAAAAGAAAGCTAGAACTAGGAAAAGGTTCTAGCTTTTTGTCTTCTATAAAAAGACATTTCAGGATTAAGAATTGACAGTTGAGGAAATAACTGCTAAAATAATCAAAAAAATATGTATAATGTACATATAGATTTAGAAACATATCATTTAAGAAGCTACTTGACATGACATGTATAGATATATTTACAGTTCTTTCATTTGAAGAGTTAGAGCAAGTTTCAGGCGGTGGTATGATTTGGATGTTTGATGAAAGAATTTGGACTTGACCTAGTATAGCAACAGATCAGAAAACTATACTTGCTGATGTGACTAGACGTGGTTCTGGTGTTGGCTATTGATAAGTTAAAGGAGTGAGTATGAAAAAACTTTGGCATTTGGGAGTCTATATCTTACTGGTATTTCTATCAGTTTATCTACCAGAGTTAGGGATTATGCATCTGACTAAGTTTTTAGGATGGGGGATAGATGGCTATTCTATCTTTTTAACAGTTGAAGTAACAGCTCTTTTGCTATTATTTATCTACTGGCTCAAAAAGAAAAAGATGCTCTATATCGTTGAAAATGAGTCTTGGAAATGGTCGACAAATCTTTATCTTCTAGTCGCTCTAGTGGCTACTTATTTTGATCGTCAATTGGTGGATGCCTTTCAGTTACAGTTTCATCACTTAATTGATAACAAGTATATCTTTCAAGACCTTCTTTCGATTCTATATTCCAATGGGCAACCAACTTTTCTATCAACTGTTCTCAGTTTTAGTTTAACAGTAGTCGTCGGCCCTATATTGGAGGAACTGATTCATAGAGGGTACTTTATGAATACCTTTTTCCCCCAGTCCAAGTACTACCTGGATGTTATCCTATCTGCTCTTATCTTTGGACTTAGTCATTTGATCCTAACTCACCGAGATCCTATCAGTTTGATCATTTATAGTTTAGGCGGTCTCTTCTATGCCCTTGTCTACCGTTGGACAAAGAACCTGAGAATTACAATCCTATGCCATAGTTTTTTCAACTTTCTCACTTATGCAAAACCTATCTGGATTTTTGTTTATAATTATGTCTATTACCACTTTTTTAGATAGTGGAAGGGAAAGAAAAAAGTGTTTGATCTGAGTCAAACACTTTTTCTATATTATTTAATCTTCTTCTGTCACAAATTGACTGAGGAGTCCATTGATGAAACGAGCTGACTTTTGATCTGAAAAGCTTTTAGCAAGCTCAATGGCTTCGTTAACAGCTACGAGTTGAGGAGTATCAAATGAAGTGATTTCAAAAACTCCTAGGCGTAGTAAATTCTTTTCTACCAAAGTCAGACGATCGATGGTCCAACCAGTTTTCAAATGTTGTGTGATTTGTTTGTCCAGATCATCCTTTTTAGCTTGGACACCAGAAACGAGCTCTACAAGGAAGTTAGGAAGTTGTACGTCTGTATCTTCGCGATCATGTGTGTAGGCGAAGCGACAAGCAGTTTCTAGATCTGAACCAAATTCAAGACTCATCAAGGCTTGGAAAGCACACTTACGTAGTTCACGTCTAGATTCTAATAATGGACTAGTCATTGAGGAAGTCCTCGTCGAATAAGTCTTTTAATTCTGGTTTTGGTGTTTTATCTGGAACGATACCTGCAACGTGAATGTTGACAGCAGAGATTTCAACATCAGCCATGTTACGGACAGCATCCTTAACAGCTTTCTGGATAGCCATAGCAACCTTAGGAACTTTGACACCGTACTCTAGGTAGAGGTAGATATCGGCTGTGAGCTCATCGTTTGCTTCTTTTAGATATACGCCACGACCAAGAGAAAGTTTTGAAAGGGTGTCAGATACTGATTTGTTTGAAAAAGAGTGTACGCCTTCAACTTTCGCAGTTGCAATAGCAATGATTTTTTCTAGTACACGTGGGGCGATGACGATTTCGCCAAGTTGTTCTTCAATTCCCATAGAATGACCTCTTTCTAGTTTCTAGAGATTAGGCGCGAGAAACGTAAGTTCCTTCTGCAGTGTTGATAATCAATTTTTGTCCTGCTTCGATGAAGTCTGGAACGTTCACGACAAGACCAGTTTCCATTGTTGCTGGTTTACCAGAACCTGTAACAGTAGCACCTTTGATAGATGGTTGTGTTTCAGCAACTGTCAATTCAACAGTAGTTGGTACAGTCACACCGATTACTTCAGTTCCGTAGAATTGGATTTTTACATCTGAGTTTTCAAGGATGTAAAGCAATTCGTTTTCAACATTTACAACAGGAATTTCGTATTGGTCATAAGTTTCTGTATTCATGAAGTAAGCTGTGTCGTCCATTTTGTACAAGTATTGAGCTGGAACTGTTTCGATAATAGCTTGCTCAAATTTTTCTTCTGGGCGGTAGCTTGTTTCAAATGTTGAACCAGTACGGACATCACGCAATTTCATACGCATGATAGTGTTTCCTTTACCTGGTTTGTGGTGGCTAGCTTCCAAAACGCGGATCAATTTTCCTTCTGCTGTTTCAAAGGTCATACCAGCCTTTAGTTTACTTGCTTCAATCATGTTTTCACCTCTTTAATAAATATTATTACTCTTCATTTTACCATAAAATCTTCTGGAAATAAAGTCAAAATAGTTAATGGGAGATGGTAGGGGAGAAAAAGAATATTGCCTAGTTAGGTGGAGTGGTTAATGTTAAAGAGTATCCACTATATTTCTTCTCATACTCAATGGAAATCAAAGAGCAAACTAGGAAGCAAGCCGCAGGCTGCTCAAAACACTGTTTTGAGGTTGTGGATAGAACTGACGAAGTCAGTAACCATATATACGGTAATGTGACGCTGACGTGGTTTGAAGAGATTTTCGAAGAGTATTATATTTCAAAAGGCCGAAGTAAGCTTACTCCGACCTGTTAGTATTGTCTTAAAAAGATTGATTTTTATTCTGGTTCTACCAAAATTTTAATTTGTGACTTATCTTGAGTTAATTCGATAAAGCCTTCTTCGATGATATTTTCCAATTTAATTTTCTTAGTAACTAATTTTTCAGCAGAGAAGTAGCCTTGTTCCATCAATTCTAATACTTTAGGGAAGATATGACGATAAGCAATGATTCCTTTTAGTGTCTTTTCTTGGATTGCAAATTCATTCGGATTAATATTTGCTTCCCGTTCCCAGATAGAGACCACCATGCACTCACCTGCTTTATGTACGGCAGCTAAGGCTTGTCCTAAAACTACTGGCACACCCGTTACTTCATAAGAAACATCTACACCACCGTTTGTTAAACGATGAATAGCTTCAACAGCTGTTTCACCTTCTTCCGGACGGACAACGATAGCTCCTAACTCTTCAGCTTTTGCTTGACGTTCAGGTGATAGTTCAACAGCATAAATCTTAGAAGCACCCGCTGCACGAAGGGCTTCTACAATTAAGAGACCAATCGGACCTAAGCCAAAGACAGCAGCAGTATCACCAGCTTTTAGTGCTGATTGACGAACTGCATAAACTGCAACAGCAGCTGGCTCAGTGAGAGCAGCTTGCTCATAGCTTAAGCTATCTGGAATGACATGTACTAAGTCACCGTCTAAAACACAATATTTAGCAAATCCACCGTCTGCAGCCAAACCGACAAAATTAAGGTTTGGATCCAAATTATAATTACCAACTAAGTTATTCTTAGCTAGAATTGGTTCTACAGCAACACGATCACCAACTTTAACACGAGTAACATCGCTTCCGACTTCTACAATTTCACCAGAAAATTCATGTCCCAGTGTTACTGGTGCTTTTTGACCAGAATAGACATGTTCTTCTGTTGGGATGAAGATAGGGCCATCTAAAAATTCGTGGAGGTCAGTACCACAAATTCCTGTGAATTTAACAGCAACTTTTACTTGGTGCGGAAGTACCTCAGGGACTTCTACTTCTTGAATACGAACATCTTTTGCTGCATGCCAGCGAGCTGCTTTCATTGTAGCCATATGAATAACTCCTTATCGTTGCGATTTTTAGTTTTCCTTTTAGGAAACTTTACATGTAATATTGGAAACGCTTTCCTAGTATTTGTCAAGAAAAAACCAACCTCAGGGCTGGTTTCCTTTACATATTAATCTTCTTTTAACTTAGCCAATTCTTGGGCAAGTAGCTTGAGGGCGACTTGTGGGTTGGCTTGGCCTTTGGTCGCTTTCATGAGGAATCCTGTGAAGGCCTTGTCAGCGTTACGTTTTCCTGACTTGAAGTCGGCAACAGCGGCTTCGTTATCCGCAAAGACTTGATGAATAATTGGAATCAAAACATCAGGATCTGAGATTTGAACTAAACCAGCTTTTTCCACGTATTCACGCGCTCCACCACCATTTTTAGCTAGGTGAACAAAGACTTTCTTGGCAATCTTAGATGAAATCGTACCATCTTCGATGATAGCAATCATTTCAACCAAGTTTTCAGGTGTCAATTCGATTTGTTCCAGTGTCTTACCTTCGGCGTTCAAGAATTGAGCGACTTCACCTTGGAGCCAGTTAGAAACTTGTTTGGCATCACCACCGAGGGCGACAGCTTTTTCAAAGAAATCAGAAGTGACTTTATTTGCAGTTAACTGGCTAGCGTCATAGTCTGACAAGCTGAGGTCAGAGACGTAGCGCGCACGGCGTTCTTTTGGAAACTCTGGTAACTCCGTACGCATTTCTTCAATCCACTCGTCAGAAATTTCAAAGAGAGGTAGGTCTGGTTCTGGGAAGTAACGGTAGTCAGCAGCACCTTCTTTGACACGCATGAGGATGGTTGCCTTGTTAGCTTCATCGTAACGGCGTGTTTCTTGGCGAATTTGACCACCAGAGCGAAGGATTTCAGCTTGACGTTGAACTTCGTATTCGAGACCCTTGCGAACATTTGAGAAGGAGTTGAGGTTCTTCAATTCAGTCTTGGTACCGAATTTTTCTTGACCATAAGGACGAAGGGAGATGTTAGCATCTACACGCATTGAACCTTCTTCCATCTTGACGTCAGAAATACCAGCGTACTGGATGACTTCCTTGAGGGCAGTTAGGTAAGCATAGGCTTCCTCTGGTGAACGCATGTCTGCTTCAGATACGATTTCAATCAAAGGCACCCCTTGGCGGTTGAGGTCAACATAAGAGTAACCATCTGTACCATGGGTGTTTTTACCAGCGTCTTCTTCCAAGTGAGCACGTTCAATACCGATTTTCTTAGTCGTACCATCTTCTAGTTCCACTTCAATCCAACCGTTGTAACCGATTGGTTCATCAAACTGAGAAATTTGGTAGGCTTTAGGATTATCAGGGTAGAAGTAGTTCTTGCGGTCAAAGTGCATCTTCTTATGGATGTCCATGTTAAGAGCGAGTGCAGCCTTGATACCAGCATCGACAACACCCTTATTGAGAACTGGCAGAACTCCTGGGAAGGACCAGTCAATCACGTTAGTGTTGGCATTTTGGTCATTTCCAAAGTGGGCAGAAGTAGGTGAGAAGATTTTTGAATTGGTGTTGAGCTCTACGTGGACTTCAAGTCCAATGACTGTTTCAAAGTTCATTAGTTATCACCTCCAAAAATCACAGGTTGTTGTTTGTGGTAGTCTGTTGTTGCCTCAAAAGCAGCAGCAGCTTGGTAGATAGTTTCTTCAGAGTATTTAGGACCGATCAATTGGAGTCCTACTGGTAGACCTTGAACAAATCCAGCAGGAATAGAAATCCCTGGTAGACCAGCTAAGTTGACAGGAATTGTCAAGAGGTCAGCCAAGTACATAGCAACTGGATCATGGTTGAGCGAATCCAAGTCGTAGGCAACGCTAGGAGCAGTTGGTCCCAAAATCAAGTCATAATCCGCAAAGACTTTTTCAAAATCTTGGATGATGAGGGTACGAACTTGACCAGCCTTCTTGTAATAGGCGTCGTAATAACCTGATGAAAGGCTGAAAGTTCCAAGCATGATACGACGTTTCACCTCTTCACCGAAACCTTGGCTACGGCTGTTTACATAGATTTCATCAAGATTAGTCGCATCCTCTGCACGATAGCCATAACGGATACCGTCAAAACGTTGCAAGTTTGATGAAGCTTCAGATGAAGCGATGATGTAGTAAACGGCAACACCGTATTTAGAGTGAGGAAGGCTGACTTCTTCGACGATAGCACCGAGTTTTTCAAAGTGTTTGGCCGCATTCAGAATGGTTTCCTTAACCTCTGGGTCAATCCCTTCACCAAGATATTCCTTAGGCAAAGCAATTTTCATGCCCTTGATGTCTTGCCCGATTTTTGAAGTAAAGTCGGCAATGCGGATAGGAGCAGAAGTAGAGTCTTTGGCATCTTCGCTAGCAATAGCGTTGAGCAAGAGGGCGTTTTCCTTAACAGTTGGTGCGAAAGGTCCGATTTGATCTAATGAGCTACCGAAGGCAATGAGACCGAAACGAGAAACTGTTCCGTAGGTTGGTTTGAGACCAACAATCCCGTTGAAGGTAGCAGGCTGGCGGATAGAACCACCAGTATCAGAACCCAGTGATAAGCGAACTTGGCCTGAGGCTACAGCTGCAGCAGAACCACTTGATGAACCACCAGGAACCTTGCTATGGTCCCAAGCATTTTTAGTGGCACCGTAGTGGGAAGTCTCACCTGAACCACCCATGGCAAACTCGTCCATGTTGGTTTTCCCAACAACGATCATGCCCTTAGATTTTGCATTGGCAACAGCTGTCGCATCAAAGATTGGCTCGTAGTTATAAAGCATTTTTGAGGCTGCAGTTGTGAGGATACCGTCTGTAGAGATATTATCTTTGACTGCGAGCGGAATTCCTGAAAGGACATTGTCAGCGTCAATTCCAGTTTCGTCAATAGCTTTAGCTTGAGAAAGAGCTTGATCTTCAGCGATAGTGACAAAGGCATTGATAGCTTCTTCACGTGCCTTGATATCTTCAAGCGTTGCTTGCGTTAGTTCGGTTGCAGAAATTTCCTTAGATACAAGGAGATTATGCAACTCTTCAATCGTTTTATTGTTAAAAGTCATTAGGCATCTCCTCCATCGTCCAGGATAGCTGGTACCTTGATATAGTAATTGTCTTTTTTAGGTACATTTTTAAATAAGCGATCACGGTCAGTTCCTTCTTCGGCTACGTCTGGGCGAAGAACGGTCTTGCGATCTGCCATGGTAGTCGTTGGTTCAACACCAGTAGTGTCAACTTCGCCCAGCAATTCGACCATATCAACAATCTTAGACAAGGTTGTCGCAAAGGCAGCAGTTTCTTCTTCTGAGAATTTTAATTTTGAAAGATTGGCAACGTGTGTTACCTCTTCTTGCGTAATTTTCATCTTGCATCCTTTCGTGAAATGATGATTATTTATCTGTTCTATTTTACCATATTTTCCTATAAATAAGGGAGGGATAAGTGAAAAGAAATAGAAATTGAAAAAAATGCTAAAATCCGATATAATGGAGTGTTGAAAGGAATGGTAAAATCCAATGTAGAAATCATTCTTAGTTATTGAAACAAGAAAAATAGAGAATCAAAGAAAGAGAACTTATGAATATTCAAGAAGAAATTAAGAAACGCCGTACCTTTGCCATCATCTCTCACCCGGACGCGGGTAAAACGACTATTACAGAGCAATTGCTCTATTTTGGGGGAGAGATTCGTGAGGCAGGTACTGTAAAAGGAAAGAAAACTGGGACTTTTGCCAAGTCTGACTGGATGGATATCGAGAAACAACGTGGGATTTCGGTCACGTCATCTGTTATGCAATTTGACTACGATGGTAAGCGCGTGAATATCCTCGACACACCAGGACACGAGGACTTCTCAGAAGATACCTACCGTACCTTGATGGCGGTGGATGCTGCGGTCATGGTCGTGGACTCTGCCAAGGGTATCGAGGCTCAAACCAAGAAATTGTTTGAGGTCGTGAAACACCGTGGCATTCCAGTCTTTACCTTTATGAACAAGCTAGACCGTGACGGTCGTGAGCCACTGGACCTCTTGCAAGAATTAGAAGAAGTCTTGGGCATTGCGAGCTATCCGATGAACTGGCCAATCGGGATGGGGAAAGCCTTTGAAGGACTCTATGACCTATATAATCAACGCTTGGAACTTTACAAGGGGGATGAGCGTTTTGCTAGCCTAGAAGATGGAGACAAGCTTTTTGGAAGCAATCCTTTCTATGAGCAAGTCAAAGACGATATTGAGCTTTTAAATGAAGCTGGGAATGAGTTTTCAGAGGAAGCAATCCTTGCTGGAGAATTGACGCCTGTCTTCTTCGGTTCAGCCCTGACAAACTTTGGTGTGCAGACCTTCCTTGAAACCTTCCTCAAGTTTGCTCCAGAACCACATGGGCATAAGAAAACAGATGGCGAAATTGTGGATCCTTACGACAAGGATTTCTCAGGATTTGTCTTTAAAATCCAAGCCAACATGGACCCTCGTCACCGTGACCGTATTGCCTTTGTCCGTATCGTGTCAGGTGAATTTGAGCGTGGGATGAGTGTTAATCTGCCTCGTACTGGTAAGGGGGCTAAACTGTCTAATGTCACTCAGTTTATGGCGGAAAGTCGTGAGAATGTGACCAATGCCGTGGCAGGTGATATTATTGGAGTTTACGATACCGGTACTTATCAGGTTGGGGATACCTTGACAGTTGGAAAAAATAAATTTGAATTTGAACCTCTGCCAACCTTTACACCTGAAATTTTCATGAAAGTTTCTGCTAAGAACGTCATGAAGCAGAAATCCTTCCATAAGGGGATTGAGCAATTGGTTCAAGAAGGAGCTATTCAGCTTTATACCAACTACCAAACAGGTGAATATATGTTGGGTGCCGTTGGTCAATTGCAGTTTGAAGTCTTCAAACACCGTATGGAAAATGAGTACAATGCAGAAGTGGTTATGAGCCCAATGGGTAAAAAGACAGTTCGCTGGATTAAACCAGAGGATTTGGATGAGCGTATGTCTTCAAGTCGAAACATCTTGGCTAAAGACCGCTTTGACCAACCTGTCTTCCTCTTTGAAAACGACTTTGCCCTCCGCTGGTTTGCGGACAAGTATCCAGACGTTGAGCTAGAGGAGAAGATGTAACTCAGTACGAACAATTGGAACTAAAGTTCCTAATTGTTGGACGCTAGTCGCTATTCGGCGAACTAGCTAACTGCCTTACTAACTACGTTTGGCAAATAGAATCGATTTGCCAAACTCCGTGTCGTAATCTAATAAACGGTAACCGCTATGGCGGTTTACCTAAACGCTTCACTAGGCAAAACCCACGAATGGTATCGATTCGTGGGTTTTGCCGTCGTAACAGAAAGGAAGCGGTCTAGCTAACTGCCTTACTAACTCATCGGCGAAAAATAATCGTTTTCGCGTTTTCGTGTCCTAATGAAAAAAGAGTGCCTGAGTTGGTAACTTACCTTAAAACTATTGCAAAAAGCCAAGAAAATCCCTTCCTTGGCTTTTGTTGTAGCTTGCTATTTAGAATTTTCCTATAGTAGATTGAAATAGGGTATGAACAAATCAATTAGCAAAGTTAAACTAATTTCTAGAAATATTTTTAGCAGTCGGAGTGTACTGTTCTAGATTCAATCTATTATAAAACTCCGCCCCAATGTGGGACGGAGTTTAGGAGGTCTTTTAGGTCGCTAATCGGTAAACAGCTTCAGCATAGATATCCATAGCATGATAGAGATCATCTAAGATAGCATATTCATTTGCTTGGTGTTCTGTTTGCTCTCTTCCTGGGAAGAGGGCACCAAAAGCGACACAGTTTGGCATGGTACGTGCAAAGGTTGCGCCGCCAGATGATAGATCGGGACTATTGTCACCAGTTTTTTCTTCATAAACCTGCATGAGTGTAGTGACGAGCATACTATCTCTTGCCACGTAAAGTGGCGCTAGGTAGTCAAATTCTTGGTAGCTAAGTTGGTAAGCTTTTGCGCGCTCTTTCAGCTGATTGACAAGGGCATCCTTGTCTGCAAGGACTGGGATTCGGATATCAATTCGAATCTCAGAACTTTCGGGAGTAATGGTTAAGGCGGCCACATTAAAGGATAAATGTCCAGAAGGCTGGTCGCTGATATCACCAAAGATTCCTTTTCCTTGACCATCTTGACCAACTTCTTTGGCAAGAAATGTAAGTGCAGGATGGGATTGAATAGAATCAAGGATGGTGGCTAGACGAATGACTGCATTAATCCCTTGACTGGCATCCTTGGCATGCTTAGATAGTCCTAGAACAGTAAGGGACTGATCATTTTGTTGATAATCATAACAAGCAACTACTAGACCTTCTTGGAGTTGTTCCATAAGTGGTCCTTGATAAGTTGCCTTATCAGGTACGACATTAAAGGCTCCACCTATATCTAAGGAGAGTTGTTCTGACCCAGGTCCATGAAGTTTGACTTGAAGGAGCCCTTTTTCTGCATAGGTTAATGGGAATGATGAGTCAGGAGCAAATCCCATGCTGGCCTGTTCTTCAATGGCATTATATCTTGCCATACAACGCCAAAGGGTTTCTTCATCAGTACCAAATATGAAACGAACCCGTTTTTTGAATTGAATTCCTTGGTCAAGCAAGCTTTTGACTGCGTAAAGGGCTGCAAGAGAAGGTCCTTTATCATCCTGCGCACCCCGACCATAAATCCGTCCATCTCTGATACTAGCTTCAAATGGAGGAGTTTCCCAGTCTGTCAAATCGCCTGCAGGAACGACATCTAGGTGGCAGAGGATAGCAAGGAGATCCCCCTCACCAACTTCTGCATAACCATAATATCCTTGAGGATCCAGATAGGTTTTAAAACCAAGTTCTTGACACAAGTCCAGAGTTTTTTTCAGGACATCTTGAATGGCTTGACCAAAGGGAGTGCCATTTTCGCCTTCATTGAGAACAGAAGGATAAGAGATGATTGTTTTCAAACTTTGAAGAAAATCTTCTTTGATTGATTCTGTAATATAGGATTTCATCCGTATTTCCCTCTTTACTATAAGAATGGCACTAAGGTACCTAAGATGAGAAGTAGAATACTTGCAACGACAATGACGATGACGAGTTTTCCAACAAATTTCCACCAAGTTCCAAGGCTGACACGACCAAGAGCAAGAGCACCCATAACAATACCTGAAGTAGGAGTCACAAGGTTAAGGACACCAGATGCAGATTGGTAGGCAGTGACGATAAGACTTGCTTTAACATTGACGAACTCTCCAAGAGGAGCCATGATACCCATAGTTGCACTAGCAAGACCAGATGAAGAAGGAATAAGGAAGGACATAGGTAGGTAGAAGATATAGGTCAATACGATGAAGACTTGAGGAGAGAGACCTTGAAGGCCAACTTCACCCCAGTGTAGGATGGTTGCAGTGATCATACCATCGTTCATGATAACTTGGATACCACGAGCAACCGCACAAATCAAGGCTACTGAAAGCAAATCTGCAGCACCATTTAGGAAGGTTGAGACAATCTTGCTTTCTTTGAGACCATAGACAACACCGATCAAAATCCCCATAACGGCAAAGAGCATAGCGCCTTCTGGGAAGTACCAGCTACCAAAAGGTAGAGCAGATGAACCGATAACTCCTCCAATTACAGGAAGTCCGATTAACCAATTCTTGAAGTCTTCAAATACAGTAACATGCAAATCAACCCAAGGGATGAAACTTGCAATCATAATGATAAAGGTTAATACAAATAAAGCGAGAACATGTTTTTGTTTCTTGCTCAAGGTAGATGGTGCATCATCGTTTTCGGAAACATTGAAGTGTTTGATATCTTCTTCGCGTTGAGCGTAAACGAGCGATTTAGTAGGATCTTTTTGAATCTTTTCTGCATAACGATAAACAAAGTAAGTGCTGATACCTGTCATTACAAACCAGAAGATAACACGGAGAATAACCCCATCCATAGAAGAGATTCCCGCAGTATCAGAAGCGATAACAGTAGCAAATGGATTCAATGTAGATGCCAAACAACCAACTTGAGAACCTAGTAAGATGATGGCTACAGCAGTGATACTGTCAAAACCAACTGCCATCATTACAGGAATAAGAAGGGGGTAGAAGGCCATGGTTTCTTCTCCCATACCATAGGTAGTTCCTCCAAGTGCGAAGAGGGGCATGAGGATGAGAATCAACATTTTTTCGCGGCCCTTGTATTTTTTAACGATGGAGGCAATACCTACATCGAGTGTGCCAGTAGCGTTTACGACACCAAGGAAACCTCCGACCATAAGGATAAAGAAGGCAACATCGATGGCTGCGCTAGTTGGTTCGTGACCGAGCATGGCACGAATTGGTGCCATGAGGACATCGTAAATCCCTTGAGGATTTGAGTCAACAGTTTGATAGGTACCTGCGATGAGGTTACCTGCTTCATTGGTATCATACTTACCTGCTGGAATGATCCAGGTTAAAAATGCCATGATGGTAATGATGATAATCAAAACAGTGTATGATGAGGGCATTTGAAACCTTTTTTTATTTTCACTCATTTGTTTTTCCTCCTAAACTATGTCACACAGTATAAAAACGAATGATGTGGCAAGAGTGCTGACTAAACTTTCTTGAAAGGTATGACTAAACTATTATTCTTTCACGATGATTGTTCCGCTATCAGATTCAATCAAGGCTCCCAAATTGCTGAGGGAAGTGATGACGGCTTTTCCTGCTGGACGATTGGTCACAAAATCAATGGCAGCTTGGATTTTTGGTAGCATACTACCAGGAGCAAATTGCCCCTCTTTGATGTATTCTTGGAGTTGGTTAACAGTTACTCGCTCCAACTTTTCTTGATTTGGTTTGTTATAGTTGATATAGGCATAATCGACGCCAGTTAAAATGATGAAGAGATCTGCTTCGACTAGCTCTGCCAAGCATTGCGATGCAAAATCCTTATCGATGACAGCTTCTACTCCTGAGAAGTAACCGTTTTCATTTTTGGTTACAGGAATACCTCCACCGCCTGCTGCGATGACAATTTGTCCCTTATCTAAGAGTGCGCGTATACTATCGATTTCTTTGATATGAACAGGTTTTGGAGAAGCCACTACCTTACGCCAGCCACGTCCTGCATCTTCTTTAAAGTTAGCCCCAGTTTTTTCGCTTTCTGCTTTAGCCTCTTCTTCTGAGTAGAATGGACCAATGGGTTTACTTGGATTGAGAAAGGCAGGATCATTCTTGTCCACGACAACTTGTGTGACAACAGAAACGACAGTTTTATCAAGATGAATATCCTGTAAAGCATTTTCCAGAGCATTCTGGAGCCAAAAACCGATGCTACCCTCAGTCATAGCAACAAGTGAATCGAGAGGAAAGGCAGGATTTTTTTCGGAATTCGCTGCTAGGTGTTGGAGGAGAAGGTTACCAACTTGCGGTCCATTGCCATGGGTGATAATCAATTCATCACCATTTTGGATGAGTTTCACCAGATGGTGTGCTGTTTCTGCCAGAGCAGCTTCTTGAGCTTGAGCAGATGGATCTGTGGAAAGAATGGCATTTCCTCCAAGAGCTACAACGATTTTACGATGAGACATGAGCGCTCCTTTCTTTTGGATGAACAAAAGCCAATTTTGGTTAAAGGCTTGGGTTTGGAAGTTGAGAAGAAAGATTTTGTAGGGACGAGTTGAGTTGGAATTTCGAAATGCGAATAACTGGAAGGCAGTTACTTGTTATGAGGTTTTTGCTTGAATGGTGACTAGTGGTGAATTCCAACTCAGAGCTCGTAACTATTACAAAAAGGGACCGGACTAAAACACTAGTCTCAGCCCCTAAGCTGTTTCTTATAGTTTGTATCACACTTTAGGAATGTAGAGATTTCCTAGTGTAGCAGCCATAACGGCTTTGATGGTGTGCATACGATTTTCTGCTTGATCAAACTGACGAGCATATTTGCTATGGAAGACCTCATCAGTTACTTCCATTTCTTTTACACCAAATTTCTCAGCTACTTGTCTGCCGTAGATTGTGTTCGTATCATGAAAGGCTGGTAAGCAGTGGAGGAAGATTAAGTTTTCATTGCCTGCTTTCTTAACAAGATCCATATTGACTTGATAAGGTTTTAGCAAAGCGACGCGTTCTGCAAACTTATCTTCTTCGCCCATAGATACCCAAACATCAGTGTAAAGGACATCAGCCCCTTTTACAGCTTGATCAGCATCTTCTGTGATGAGGATGTGAGCCCCACTTTCTTTGGCATATCCCTCAGCCAGTGCAACAACTGCCTGATCTGGGAAGAGTTCTTTTGGTGAAAAGACATGAACGTTCACACCAAGGATCGCTCCTGTTACTAGAAGGCTATTGGCAACATTGTTACGACCGTCACCACAGTAAACCAATGTCAAACCTTCAAGATGTCCGAAATTTTCTAGTACTGTCAAGTAGTCTGCAAGCATTTGAGTTGGGTGCCATTTATCCGTCAAGCCATTCCAAACAGGAACACCAGAGAATTTAGCTAATTCTTCAACCATATCTTGACTAAAACCACGGAATTCAATACCATCAAACATACGTCCCAAAACTTTTGCGGTATCTTCCGTAGTTTCTTTTTTACCTAGTTGAATATCGTTTGCCCCCAGGTATTCTGGATGTGCACCAAGATCGATTGCTGCAGTGGTGAAGGCTGCGCGTGTACGTGTAGAAGTTTTTTCAAATAAAAGAGCAATATTTTTACCAGCTAGATAGCGGTGTTCGATGTTTCGTTTTTTAAGATCCTTCAAGTGAGCTGAAAGTCCAATCAAATATTCGAGCTCTGCACGGGTAAAATCTTTTTCAGCTAGAAAACTTCTTCCTTGAAATACTGAATGTATCATTCTATATATCCTTTTCTAACAAGCATGATTCTGCTAGCAGATGCTAGGCAGAAATAGGAAGAATCTAAATGTCTTCGCGTTCAAACGGCATTGACATACAACGAGGTCCACCACGACCGCGTACCAACTCCCTGCCGCGAATCTTAATGAGACGAAGTCCATATTCTTCAAGTTTCTTATTGGTCACAGTGTTGCGTTCATAAACGACTACGACACCTGGTGCGATAGCGAGTGTGTTAGAACCATCATTCCATTGTTCACGAGCAGCTGCAACAATATTACCATCACCACAAGGAATGAGTGTAACTTTTTCTAAACCAAGGTTTTGAGCAAGAAGTTCTGCCAAATCTCCTTTTTCTTCAACAATCTTGAGTTCTTCATTTTCGTAAGTGACGGAATAGACGCGAAGATTGCCTTGGATTTCTGGGTGGATTGTAAATTTGTCATAGTCTACCATGGTGAAGACAGTATCCAAGTGCATGAACTTACGGCTGTTTGAAAATTCAAAAGCCAAAACTTTCTTGAAGCCAACATTCTTTTTGAAGATATTAACCAAAAGTTTTTCGATAGAAGCGGCATCAGTCCGTTGAGAGATCCCAACTGCTAGGACATCTTTTGAAAGAACAAGTTCATCTCCACCTTCAATCCGAGTAGTTTCTTCACGGTTATAGATGAGCTCTACCTTACCACCATAGATTGGATGATACTTAAAGATGTACTTACCATAAAGTGTTTCACGATTGCGTGTATCGGCGTACATGTGATTAAGTGATACTGCATTCCCGATAGTCGCAAATGGGTCGCGAGTGAAGTAAAGGTTTGGCATTGGATCGATGGCAAACGGATAGTCAGATTCAACCAAGTCTGTTAATCCTTTGCCTTCTTCAGGGATGTCAGGTAATTCAACTTTTTGAACACCTGCCATTGTTTTTTTGATCAGTTCAAGATTGTCGTCAATATCATGAAGCAGTTTTCGGATGGCATTTTTAGTTTGTCGACCACGAATATTTGCTTCGTTGAGATATTCTTCGATGAACTGGTCGCGTATTTCTGGAGAAGTTAATGATTCAGCAGCCAACTGTTCAAGATAGAGCACTTCGATTCCTTCGTCACGGAGTGCTTGAGCAAAGGCGTCGTGTTCACTTTGGGCATCTGCTAAAAATGGGATGTCATCAAAGAGCAACCTCTCAAGGTGATCTGGCATCAAGTTTTCTAATTCTTGACCCGGACGGTGCAACATAACTTTTTTCAGTTTTCCAATTTCTGAGAAAACATGAATTGGATGTGAAGACATGTGTTTCCTCCTTTTTTCTCGTGTGTACCAAACTATATTGGTATCGCTTACAAGTTAATAGTATCACAAATTAATATGCATTACAAGGGATATGATAAGGCCAAAAAGGCTTGAAAATGGCTATTTTATAGGATTTCTTACATTTTTTTATAAGAATATTCACAAATATACATGTTAAGTTAACTTATATTTATATTCTATAAAATTTATGCATAAAAATATTTTTAAAATTTTTTTAAAAAATTTTGAGATTGTAGAAAAAGGTGGATTTTCTGAGGTGAAAAGTTAGTTGAAACAAAAAAATCCCTTAGACTGGAACGAAACATTCTAGTCTAAGGAAATGGATAGTTGGGTATTAGATACCGAAATTTTTCATAAAAATTGTAAAGAGTGCCAGTAAGATGAAGCTGATACTATTAAGTAGCATATGGACCGAGATAGACATTTCCAAACGTCTAGTACGATAAGCAGTCCAAGTGAGGACGGCTGACATCCAACCATAAATCAAGAAGGAAGGGAGATTAGAAGGCATATGTGCAAGGAGGAAGATTAGCCAACCAATAACATATCCAAACTTTTCGTAGCCTTGGAAGAGTTTGGTAGGAATAATCCCGCGACAGATGATTTCTTCACAAATAGGTGCGATTAAAACGATGAGGAAGAAACTGCTAATCAGAGAACTTTCAGAGATAAGGTTGTTAATTACTTGTTGATTAGAAGTTGTTGTTTGCTTCACGAGTTGTAACCAGATTCCACCTACAAGATTTCCAACAAAGATTGTCAAATAACTCAAAACAATACGAGGAAGATCATTAATCGTTAAGAGTTTAGGCTTAAATACTAGTAACTTGCTCTTATGGGCTCCGTATAAAAAGATAGCAAGCACAAGAATCGAAATAAGAGCTACGATAAGTGATGACCATATAGGATCAATCTGACTTATTGCTAGCAGAGCTAGAGTTTGCATCGGGATTTGAGAGAGAACGATGGCTACTAACAAAATCCCAAACCACGCGAGTCGTTTACGAAAATCTTTAAAAAAGTTCATTGATATGTCTCCTAAAATTTTTATCTAATTATAACACAATTGCTGAGAGGATTCTATTTGTTACCATAAGAGGAAAGTACAGACGACAAATAGAATATCCCGAATCAAATGACCGTAGAATGATACCTCCTGTCTCAAATTTTTTGGGAATAAAAAACTGAGAAATAGAGCACCAAGGCCAATATAAAAAGCAATCGATAAAATGGTGATTGGATTACGTAGGAAGATTAAAATAGAAATGATGATGAAGGAAAATCTCACTTCCTTGCTACTGGAATCTTTTTGTAACCTTCTCCATTTTTTCAAGGGGAGAAAGGTAACGAGATCAACTCCAAAGAGAAAAAAGAAGGAGGGAAGGATGAGTTCTACAGCTTCTTTTTGAAGTAAGTTAACAGTGACGATACTCTCTGACAGAACAAGTCCAACACCACAGAGGTTGACAATAACCATCATACTATACAATAAAAAGATAAAGCGACTCCTATCAATCAGTCTATATCTTTTCAGGTTGTGACTAGATAAATAATGCATAAAGGCACAAGACCCAGATAAGCCCAATAAAGCCAGTAGAAAATAAAAACAGGATTGTTTAAGGACCAGAGAGGTTCCAGACCAAAAGATACAACTACAAAGTGCCAGTTGGATTAAGGCAAAGAACAAGAGTAGTCGAATTGATTTCATGACTTTTTCCATAAAGTATCCCCTATATTTTTTTCTTATTATAGCTAAAAAATAGGAGAGAAAAATCCTTAAATTCCCAATTGTCGATTTTTAGAGCTGTCTTGTCTTTTGAGCCCTAAAAATCCCCCTTCAAGGGTTTCTTGAAGAGGGGAGATAGGGTGTACAGTTGATTGTTCTAACGTTTAGACCAGGTTCGCTTCATAAAGAGTAGTATGATTGGATAGATTTCAAGACGTCCTGCAATCATAGCAAAGGATAGTAGAAGTTTTGAAAATGGACTAAAAATTGAGAAACTTGCAGTTGTTCCTAAAATAGGACCGATATTGTTAAAACAACTGAAAACAGCACTCGTAACAACCATTAAATTATTGGTATCTAAACTGACGATGAAAATCAAACTGAGTAAAATCATGATATAAACCACAAAGTACTTCAGAATCTTGTGCTGGGTATCCTTATCAATAACCGTTTGATTAACCTGAAGGGTTAACACACGGTGAGGTGATATGGTAGACAAGACTTGATTTTTAGCAATTTTAGATAGGATGACTCCGCGAATAACCTTGAGACCACCTGCAGTGGAGCCGGCAGAACCACCAATTGCCATCAGCATTAGCAAGATGTATTGAGAGAACAAAGGCCAGTTCGTGATATCCCCATATCCAAAACCGGTAGTGGTAATGATGTTAGATACTTGGAAGAAGGCCATCTCAAAGCTTTGTGAAACTCCGCTATAGAGGTGGAGTGTGTTAAGCGTGATTAAGCCAGTTGATATGGCTACAATCAAGAGATAGGCTCGGAGTTCTTCATCAAAAAAGAATTCCTTAATACGACGGAGCATGAGATAGTAGTAGAGGTTGAAATTGACACCAAACATCAAAACCCCGATACTTGTCAGATAGGTAATGAGAGAACTGTGATAGTGGGCAATACCGTCGTTATAGACAGTGAAACCTCCAGTTCCAGCGGTTCCCATAGCAATAACAAAACTATCGTAGAGTGGCATCCCAGCAAGGTAATAAATAACCACAAAGAGGGCGAACATAGCCAGGTAGAGGATGTAGAGGATCTGAGCTGTGTTTTTAAGCCTAGATACCACTTTACCAAATACTGGGCCAGGAACCTCTGCCTTCATAACTTCTAAGTGGCTATTTTTAGCGTTGTCCATAATCGCTAAAGCAAACACCAGCACCCCCATCCCTCCGATGAGATGGGTAAAGCTACGCCAGAATAGAAGAGAACGGCTTAAGACAGAAACATCGTTGAGGATAGTTGCTCCTGTCGTTGTAAAGCCAGAACTAATCTCAAAGAAGGCATCTATGAGATTGGGGATTTGTCCAGAAAAGACAAAAGGAAGAGCTCCAAAGAAAGACCAGAGGATCCAACATAGAGCAACAATCAAGACCCCTTCTTTTGCATAGATACGTTGTTTTTTAGGCTTGCTAATGATACCGAGAACTCCTAGAACTACAAGTATACCAATAGTAGAAAAAAGAGCTGTGAAAACTTGGCTAGATTCTCGATAATAGAGAGCAACACTAACAGGAACTAAGAGTAGTACAGCTTCTATCAAGAGCAATTTTGCGAGAAGAAAGCGAATCATACTTCTGTTCATGGCTTACCTCTCTAGCAAATCGTAAATCTTGGTGATATTTGACAGTAGCGTGATAACCACTAGCTTATCACCGACTTGAAGGCTATCTTCACCAGTTGGGAAGATAGTTTTCCCATTACGAATAATAGCAGCGATCAACAAATCTTTTTTGAATTTAAGTTGAGACAAAGGTTTGCCAGTCATTTTATTGGCTTCCTTAATGAGGAATTGGAGTGTCTCAAGCTGTCCATTTGCTAGGTGGTGCATGGCTTGAAGGTCTGAATACTGGGCATTGGCACGACCATGGATAAAGTGCATAATGGTATCGACAGCGATGGTTTTTGGTGTGATGATACTAGAAAACTCAGGTGCATGGATAATCTCTAAAAGGCTAGTTCGATTGACCTTGGTGATGTTTTTCTGAACACCAACACTATCTAAGAACATAGATGTAATAATGTTTTCTTCGTCAACGCCAGTGAGAGTTGCGACAGCATCGTAGTGTTGGGCGCTTTCTTCTAGGAGGATATCTTTTGCGGTTCCATCACCTTGCACAATATAGAGTTTGGGATATTTTTGACTGAAAAATGCTGCACGATCTGGATTAAGCTCAATGACCTTGGTATCAATACGGCTATCTTTCAAAATACCAACAAGGTAGTAAGCGATTTTTCCAGCTCCAATAATGAGTAAACTTTTAACGACACGAGATTTGACATAGTTATGAAAAAGCATCATGTCTACACGGTTACCTGTAACAAAGATCCGATCCTTATCTTGGAGGACCATATCTCCACTTGGAATCATGAGCTTATGGTCTCGCTCGATAGCACAGACGATAACATTGCCAAACTTTTTCCGGAAGTCTGCGATAGACATTTGACAGATATTGCTATCCTTACGGACAACAAATTCCATTAGACTAACCAAACCACCTGCAAAACGCTCAACAGATAGAGCATTTGGGAAATCGATAATATTAGCGATAGCACGAGCTGCAAGGAGTTCAGGATTGACAATCAGAGAGAAACCTAGAATATTTTTTTCTTTGAAATAGGGGTTGGAATATTCAGGATTGCGGACACGAACAATAGTTTCTTTAGCCCCCATTTTTTTAGCCAGGAGAGCTGAAACCATGTTGACTTCATCATACTGAGTCATAGCGATGAAAATATCGCAGTCTTGAACATTGGCAGCTTCTAGCATGGCAAAGTCAGCTCCATTACCTGCAATTCCAATAATATCAAAACGGCTTGTCATGTAATTAAGAACTGTTTCGTTCTGTTCAATTAAGACAACATCATGATTGTCAGCGACAAGTGAACGACAAAGGGCAGAACCAACTTTCCCCCCTCCGACAAGAATAATCTTCATGTTATATAACCTACTTTTTCAATATGTATCTATCATACTCTTTTTTAGAATAAAATGCACTCGGCAACCGACTCTTTTCATTATTGGGGTGGGAAATTGTCCTATTGATAATCTTACTTATTAAAAATTTAAGATATAAATCAGCTATTTTCGTCTAATTCTAATGAATACAGAAGCATTTTTAACTAATGTAAATATGTTTGTAAAAAAAATGAAAAAATCAAGTCATTTCTATTGACAATCAAGCTGAAAGTGATATACTAAAACAGTAGTTTCGCTGATTTACTTCAAACCTGTTGTGAGGTAAGTTAACGATGCCTTAACCACGCTGTTTGCTGAGCTTGACTCCGGGCAGTGTGGCTATTTTTTTGCACTAGTGAGAGGAAACAAGGCATGGCAAATCACATTGTATTATTTGAACCCCAAATTCCACAAAATACGGGTAATATTGCTCGTACCTGCGCAGCAACGAATGCGCCCCTTCATATTATTAAACCGATGGGCTTTCCTATCGATGATCGTAAGATGAAGCGAGCAGGTCTAGATTATTGGGACAAACTTGAGATTCATTTTTATGATAGTTTGGCTGATTTTATGGAAAAAATGGATGGCCAGCTCTACTTGATTTCCAAGTTTGCAAAAAAAGTCTATTCAGATGCAGATTTCACGACAGAAGGAGATCATTATTTTCTTTTTGGGAGAGAAGATAAGGGCTTGCCTGAGGAATTTATGCGTGAGCATCCAGAAAAAGCTCTCCGCATTCCCATGAATGATGAGCATGTTCGTAGTCTCAATGTTTCCAATACAGTTTGTATGATTGTTTATGAGGCACTTCGTCAACAAAACTTTGCGGGCCTCGAACTGGTTCACACTTACGAAACAGATAAGTTGAAATAAACACTTAGATAAAATGCTTGCGCTTGCAAGCTTTTTTTGTTATCATAAAGGGGTCTTCAGGGCAGGGTGAAATTCCCGACCGGCGGTAAATTTGACTAGCTATTTTAGCTTTCTCGTCGTTGTCTTGTCTCGATATACTTTAAGTATTATCTTCGACTACGACGCCTAGATAAATCTAAAATATCTTAGCCAAATAAGTCCGCGAGCGCAAGCTGATGTGGTGAGATTCCACAACCGACAGTATAGTCTGGATGGGAGAAGACGAAAGAATGGCTTTGTCTATTCTAATTGATTTTTTATAGGTAAATTGCAACCGCTTGCTAAAAAAAGAGTGAGGGGGAACTTTTGGAATATAAAAATAAAGGATAGATAGAGGAATCCTTTCCAACTTCTTCTGATTTTATAGAAAATTGGAGGAACCTGTTATGACAAACACACGTCGACTTTCGACCATTGCAATTTTATCAGCACTTTCATTTGTGTTGATGTACTTTGACTTTCCGCTTTTGCCAGCGGCATCCTTCTTGAGGATTGAGTTCAGTATTTTACCGGTCCTTGTGGGCTTGGTGGTCTTGGATTTACCAGCAGCTTTTGGAGTGCTTTTCCTTCGGTCCTTGTTGAAAATCCTTCTGAACAATCAAGGGGTTAGTACCTATATTGGTTTACCGATGAATATTGTTGCCTTGGGAGTCTTTGTACTTGCTTTTGGTTTGATTTGGAAAAAAGAGCGAACAACCATGCGTTTTGTCTTAGCTTCACTAGCTGGTACGCTTGGTTTAACTCTAGCTATGCTAGTTCTAAACTATGTTTATGCTGTTCCTTTGTACGCTAAGTTTGCTAATTTTGATATTGAGAAAATCTTAGGATTGAGCAACTACCTGATGACTATGGTTTTGCCTTTTAATCTGATTGAAGGTATTATCTTTGCTGTCTCTTTCTGGTTGTTGTTTGTCCTTTTGAAACCAACTTTAAAATACTATGAAAGATAAACAAACATTTATGATGAAGGGCTCTTTTGCCCTTTTACTTTTTATGATTATTGGCTATATTGTCAAATTTTATCCAGAAATGCTGGTCAGTTTTGATCAGCCGATTCAGACTGCCATTAGAGGTGATTTACCTGAGACCTTAACGCTTCTTTTTCGGGCAATTACGCACTTAATTGATATCCCAGTCATTATTAGCTGGGTTTTAATTGTAGCTTTTATATTTTATCGTAAGCAATGGAAGATGGAAAGTTATCTCATGCTGGGGAATTTGACTTTAGCTGGAATCTTAATCGTAACTTTTAAAAATATCTACCAAAGACCACGGCCAGAAATTCTACACTTGGTAGAAGAAAAAGGTTTTTCTTTTCCAAGCGGACATTCTCTGGCAGTAACGATTATGGTTGGAACTTTGATTGTGATTTTGAGCCAAAGGATTAAGAATACAGTCTGGAGAAAAATCGTTCAAATCTTGCTAAGTTTATACATCGTCAGTGTATTGGTATCAAGAATTTATCTGGGAGTTCACTACCCATCAGATGTGATTGCCAGCCTTTGTGTAGGCCTAGGAGTTTTGTTTATGGAGTTTCCTTTCTATGATAAACTGCGTTTTCAATGGCGCTTTACAGGCAAGCAGAAGTGAGAATCAAACTTTTTTGAGGAGGTTAAAATGAAAGTCAACATAAAAAATCTCCAGCCAACACAACTTTACTTATCAGAAAAGAAGTTAAAAGCTATCCAGAATCTTTATCAGTCAGCAGAAACTTTTAATATAAATCCAATCAGTGTTCTTGCATTTGGAGATTGCTTCTTGATTACAGATGGCCATCACAGGGCTTATCAGGCTTTGTTGCTAGGCCAGGATACAATTTCTGCTGAGTTTGATAGAGATGGAGGTGATGAACTATATCATCTCTATGCGCAAGCTTGTGAGAAAAGAAAGATATACTCTGTTCTTGATTTAAAAAATCATATCTTACCTCAAGATGAGTATGAAGCAAAATGGTACAACTGGTGTGATGGTTTTAATCAAGCAACGACTCTCTTATTGAAAAGGAAGTTAAAATGAAACAAATCATTCAAATAGATAGTTCTTTACGCTTGGTTCCTTATTTTTTAGCAGATCATCGTGATGTAGCTTTGACTTGGTATCAGGATGTGGACTTGGTTGAACTTGTAGATGGAGTCAGAAGTCCTTATAGTGTTAAAAAATTGAATGCTATGTACTCCTATTTAGAAAAACACGGGGATTTATTTTGGATTGAGTTTAGAGAAAAGGGAGAGTGGCTTCCGATTGGGGATGTCACCTTATCTCAGGAGAATATTCCTATTGTGATTGGCAATCCAACTTACCAGCATCAAGGACTTGGATGTAAGGTTTTGAAGACTTTGATTGATCTAGCTCGACAAAGAGGATGGAAAGAATTAAAAGTTCAAGAAATCTACACTTTCAATCGGATTTCTAGAAGATGCTTTGAGTCTCTTGGATTTGTGGAAAGTGGTACTACTGAAAATGGAGTGAGTTTTGTACTGACTTTGATTGAATGAATTCCCTCCGTCGTGGTAGAAGATTCTGAAGATTGATTTCACCAAAAAATTGTAACAGAAAGAAATATCAAAAATAAAAATTTCTCTTGCATTTTTTAAAAAATAGTGTATAATAGATGGGTATGTGTAAAGCATACTTGTGGGAGGTAAAAATCTCTAAATTACCGCCAAAACCACAAAGGAGGATTTAAAAATGGCTAAAAAAGTCGAAAAACTTGTAAAATTGCAAATCCCTGCTGGTAAAGCTACACCAGCTCCACCGGTTGGACCTGCTCTTGGTCAAGCTGGTATCAACATCATGGGATTCACAAAAGAGTTCAACGCTCGTACTGCTGACCAAGCTGGTATGATCATTCCAGTTGTTATCTCAGTATACGAAGACAAATCATTTACTTTCGTTACAAAAACACCACCAGCTGCTGTTCTTTTGAAAAAAGCTGCAGGTGTTGAAAAAGGATCAGGTACACCTAACAAAACTAAAGTTGCTACAGTTACTCGTGCACAAGTACAAGAAATTGCAGAAACTAAGATGCCAGATTTGAACGCTGCAAACATTGAGTCTGCAATGCGTATGATCGAAGGTACTGCTCGTTCTATGGGATTCACTGTTGTTGACTAATCAATAACATCCCTATATAACCCGCAAGACTTCATCATTTCGAGAAGTGACGTGGGAGATGAAAATCGATTGAACCACTTACAAGGAGAATAGAAAATGGCTAAAAAAAGCAAACAACTTCGTGCTGCTCTTGAGAAGATCGACAGCACAAAAGCATACAGCGTAGAAGAAGCTGTAGCTCTTGCAAAAGAAACTAACTTCGCAAAATTTGACGCAACTGTAGAAGTTGCTTACAACTTGAACATCGACGTTAAAAAAGCTGACCAACAAATCCGTGGAGCAATGGTATTGCCAAACGGTACTGGTAAAACAGCTCGCGTTCTTGTATTTGCACGTGGCGCAAAAGCTGAAGAAGCAAAAGCTGCTGGTGCAGACTTCGTTGGTGAAGACGACCTTGTTGCTAAAATCAACGACGGTTGGTTGGACTTCGACGTAGTTATTGCTACACCTGACATGATGGCTCTTGTTGGACGTCTTGGACGTGTCCTTGGACCTCGTAACTTGATGCCAAACCCTAAAACTGGTACTGTAACAATGGATGTTGCTAAAGCAGTTGAAGAGTCTAAAGGTGGTAAAATCACTTACCGTGCAGACCGTGCAGGTATCGTACAAGCCATCATCGGTAAAGTTTCATTTGAAGCTGACAAGTTGGTTGAAAACTTCAAAGCATTCAACGAAACAATCCAAAAAGCTAAACCAGCTACTGCTAAAGGAACTTACGTAACAAGCTTGACAATCACAACTACTCAAGGTGTTGGTATCAAGGTTGACGTTAACTCACTTTAATTAGTAATAATTTAACATGAAAGGTTGAAGACAAGTTTGTCTCAACCTTTTTTCTGTTAAAAAAATAAAAATACGTATAAACTTTCTAATCTATTTGATATTGTAAAGTATCTAGATAGAAAATTCAGAAAATTTGCTCTTTTCCCTTGAAAATTTTTGAAAAAATGGTATCATAGTAACAAGCTATTTTTAAGAGAAAAGAAAGGGGAACGATGGAGAAAATCATTTTAGACTCACCTAAGTCGGGATCGGATCTTGTTTTGGAAACACTTCGTGACTTAGGAATCGATACGATTTTTGGTTATCCTGGTGGAGCGGTACTTCCTTTATATGATGCTATTTATAATTTTAAGGGAATCCGCCATATTCTAGGTCGCCATGAGCAGGGCTGTCTTCACGAAGCTGAAGGTTATGCTAAGTCAACAGGAAAACTGGGTGTAGCAGTCGTCACAAGCGGACCAGGAGCTACAAATGCCATTACAGGGATCGCAGATGCTATGAGCGATAGTGTTCCCCTTTTAGTCTTTACTGGCCAAGTGGCACGTGCTGGAATTGGGAAAGATGCTTTTCAAGAAGCTGATATTGTTGGTATTACCATGCCAATCACTAAGTATAATTATCAGGTTCGAGAAACTGCGGATATTCCACGAATTATTACAGAGGCGGTACATATTGCGACTACAGGTCGTCCAGGGCCAGTCGTCATTGACCTACCAAAAGATGTTTCTGCGCTTGAGACAGACTTTATTTACTCTCCAGAGATAGATTTACCAAGTTATCAGCCAACACTTGAGCCAAATGATATGCAAATCAAGAAAATCTTGAAACAGTTGTCTAAGGCTAAAAAGCCAGTTTTGCTAGCTGGTGGTGGGATTAGTTATGCTGAGGCTGCAGCAGAGTTAAATGAATTCGCAGAGCGTTATCAAATTCCTGTTGTTACCAGTCTTTTGGGACAGGGAACAATCGCAACTAGCCATCCACTGTTTTTGGGAATGGGTGGAATGCATGGTTCCTTTGCAGCTAACATTGCCATGACAGAAGCAGATTTCATGATTTCAATTGGTTGTCGTTTTGATGACCGTTTGACTGGAAATCCTAAGACCTTTGCTAAGAATGCTAAAGTAGCGCATATTGATATCGATCCTGCAGAGATTGGTAAGATTATCGCAGTTGATATTCCAGTTGTTGGAGATGCGAAAAAGGCTTTGCAACAGTTACTAGCTGAGCCAATCGTTCGTAACAATACTGAAAAGTGGATTGAAAAAGTTACCAAAGATAAGAATCGTGTTCGTTCTTATGATAAGAAAGAACGAGTTGTACAACCCCAAGCAGTTATTGAACGTATCGGTGAGTTGACCAAGGGTGACGCCATTGTCGTAACAGACGTTGGACAACACCAAATGTGGACGGCACAATACTATCCTTACCAAAACGAGCGTCAATTGGTAACATCAGGTGGACTAGGAACTATGGGATTCGGAGTCCCAGCAGCTATTGGTGCTAAGATTGCCAATCCAGATAAAGAAGTTGTTCTCTTTGTCGGAGATGGTGGTTTCCAGATGACCAATCAGGAATTAGCAATCTTAAACATTTACAAGATTCCAATCAAGGTCATCATGCTAAATAATCATTCACTTGGGATGGTCCGCCAGTGGCAAGAAGCCTTCTATGATGGTCGAACTTCAGAGTCGGTATTTGAAACCTTGCCAGACTTTCAATTGATGGCTCAAGCCTACGGGATTAAAAATTATAAGTTTGATAATCCTGAAACTCTTGAGAAGGATTTGGAAGTCATCATGGAAGATGTACCAATGTTTATTGAAGTAGACATTTCTCGGAAAGAACATGTTTTACCGATGGTACCAGCTGGTAAGAGTAATCATGAGATGTTGGGGGTGAAGTTTAATGCGTAGAATGTTAACAGCCAAACTTCAAAACCGTTCAGGTGTTCTCAATCGCTTCACAGGAGTCTTATCGAGACGTCAAGTCAATATCGAAAGCATTTCTGTTGGCGCAACGGAAAATCCTAATGTATCACGAATTACCATTATCATTGATGTTGCCTCACATGATGAAGTGGAGCAAATCATCAAACAACTTAATCGTCAGATTGATGTGATTCGCATTCGTGATATCACGGATCAACCCCACTTAGAACGAGAAGTGATTCTTATAAAGGTTTCAGCTCCTGCTGAAAAACGTGCAGAAATTTTGGCTATTATCCAACCTTTCCGTGCAACAGTAGTCGATGTAGCTCCAAGTTCCATTACCATTCAGATGACTGGGAATGCAGAAAAGAGTGAAGCCTTAATTCGAGTGATTCGACCATATGGTATTAAGAATATCGCTCGTACGGGTGCAACTGGATTTACCCGCGACTAAAAATCCAACCTCAATTTGTTAAACCAGCCTAACAGGCAATAAAAATAGAAAAGAGAGAAAAAACTATGGCAGTTCAAATGGAATACGAAAAAGATGTAAAAGTAGCAGCACTTGACGGTAAAAAAATCGCCGTTATCGGTTATGGTTCACAAGGTCATGCTCACGCTCAAAACTTGCGTGATTCAGGTCGCGATGTGATCATCGGTGTACGTCCAGGTAAATCTTTTGATAAAGCAAAAGAAGATGGTTTTGACACTTACACAGTAGCAGAAGCAACTAAATTGGCTGATGTTATCATGATCTTGGCACCAGATGAAATCCAACAAGAATTGTATGAAGCAGAAATTGCACCAAACTTGGAAGCTGGTAATGCTGTTGGATTTGCACATGGTTTCAACATCCACTTCGAATTCATCAAAGTTCCTGCAGATGTTGACGTCTTCATGTGTGCTCCTAAAGGACCAGGACACTTGGTACGTCGTACTTACGAAGAAGGATTTGGTGTTCCAGCGCTTTACGCTGTCTACCAAGATGCAACAGGAAATGCTAAAGACATCGCTATGGACTGGTGTAAAGGTGTTGGTGCAGCTCGTGTAGGTCTTCTTGAAACAACTTACAAAGAAGAAACTGAAGAAGATTTGTTTGGTGAACAAGCTGTACTTTGTGGTGGTTTGACTGCCCTTATTGAAGCAGGTTTCGAAGTCTTGACAGAAGCAGGTTACGCTCCAGAATTGGCTTATTTTGAAGTTCTTCACGAAATGAAATTGATCGTTGACTTGATTTACGAAGGTGGATTCAAGAAAATGCGTCAATCAATTTCAAACACTGCTGAGTATGGTGACTATGTTTCAGGTCCACGTGTAATCACTGAACAAGTCAAAGAAAACATGAAAGCAGTTCTTGCGGACATCCAAAATGGTAAATTCGCTAACGACTTTGTAAATGACTACAAAGCTGGACGTCCAAAATTGACTGCCTACCGTGAACAAGCAGCTAACCTTGAAATTGAAAAAGTTGGTGCAGAATTGCGTAAAGCAATGCCATTTGTCGGTAAAAACGACGATGATGCATTCAAGATCTACAACTAATTTTTAAGAATATAAACAGAAGGCGAGTTGGGGGGAACCTAACTCGCTTTTTATCTTGAAAACTCATCTAGGAGGAGATTATGCTAAGTGCAAAAGATGTGGTGAAAGCCCACAAGATTTTGAATGGTGTAGTAGCCAATACACCACTTGACTACGATCATTATTTATCCGAAAAATACGGAGCGAAAATTTATCTTAAAAAGGAAAATGCTCAACGTGTCCGTTCTTTTAAAATTCGTGGGGCTTATTACGCTATTTCCCAATTGACAAAAGAGGAGCGTGAACGTGGTGTAGTGTGTGCTTCAGCGGGCAATCACGCTCAAGGAGTTGCCTACACATGTAATGAGATGAAGATTCCTGCAACAATCTTTATGCCAATTACGACACCTCAACAGAAAATTGGTCAGGTTCGTTTCTTTGGTGGTGATTTTGTAACCATTAAATTAGTAGGGGATACTTTTGATGCTTCAGCCAAGGCTGCTCAAGACTTTACCGTAGCTGAAAATCGTACTTTTATTGACCCCTTTGATGATCCCTATGTTCAAGCTGGTCAGGGTACGGTAGCCTATGAAATTTTAGAAGAAGCTCGTAAAGAATCTATTGAATTTGATACTGTCTTGGTACCTGTTGGAGGCGGAGGTCTCATTTCAGGTGTTTCTACTTATATTAAAGAAACAAATCCTCAGATTGAGGTCATTGGAGTAGAGGCTGAAGGTGCTCGTTCTATGAAGGCGGCCTTTGAAGCTGGAGGACCGGTTAAACTTAAAGAAATTGATAAGTTTGCGGATGGAATTGCCGTGCAAAAGGTAGGGCAGTTGACCTATGAAGCAACACGCAAACATGTAGAAACTCTTATCGGAGTGGATGAAGGTTTGATTTCTGAGACCTTAATTGATCTTTATTCTAAACAAGGTATCGTAGCAGAACCTGCGGGTGCTGCTAGTGTTGCAGCTCTAGAAGTATTATCCGATTATATTAAGGGCAAGACTATTTGTTGTATCATTTCTGGAGGGAATAATGACATCAACCGTATGCCAGAGATGGAAGAACGTGCCTTGATTTATGATGGTATCAAGCATTACTTTGTAGTGAATTTCCCACAACGTCCGGGAGCACTTCGAGAGTTTGTAAATGATATCTTAGGACCTCATGATGATATTACTCGTTTTGAATATATCAAACGAGCTAGCAAGGGAACTGGTCCAGTACTAATAGGGATTGCACTTGCTGATAAACATGATTATGCGGGATTGATTCACCGGATGGAAAAATTCGACCCGTCTTATATTAACTTGAATGGGAATGAGACCCTATATAATATGCTTGTTTAATATGCTATGAAATTTTTATCATATTATTTGCCTAACCTATTTACTAGTGCTATAATGTAAGTGAAGAAAGGGGGAGATTCCCATGGTTTTAAAAGTTATACTTGTTCTAATTATTCTAATGCTTATTGTAGGAGCTATATTAATGAGCTCAATCTATGTTGTTCGCCAACAATCAGTAGCTATCATTGAACGATTTGGTAAGTATCAAAAATTGAGCAATAGTGGTATTCACCTAAGAGCACCATTTGGGATTGATAAAATTGCAGCTCGTGTACAACTGCGTCTCTTGCAAAGTGAAATCATTGTGGAAACCAAGACTCAAGATAACGTATTTGTGACGATGAATGTTGCGACACAGTACCGAGTAAATGAACAAAATGTTACAGATGCTTACTATAAACTAATGAGACCTGAGGCTCAAATCAAATCTTATATTGAAGACGCATTGCGCTCATCAGTTCCTAAGTTAACTTTGGATGAATTGTTTGAGAAAAAGGATGAAATTGCATTAGAAGTTCAAAAACAAGTAGCGGAAGAAATGTCAACGTATGGGTACATTATCGTCAAAACGCTCATTACCAAAGTAGAGCCGGATGCGGAAGTCAAGCAATCGATGAATGAAATCAATGCTGCTCAACGTAAGAGAGTAGCAGCACAAGAATTGGCCGAAGCAGATAAAATTAAGATCGTAACAGCGGCTGAAGCAGAGGCAGAAAAGGACCGCCTACATGGTGTGGGGATCGCAGAGCAACGAAAAGCAATTGTTGATGGACTTGCTGATTCTATTAAAGAGTTAAAAGGAGCCAATGTTGAATTAACTGAAGAGCAAATCATGTCAATCTTGTTAACTAACCAGTATTTAGATACATTGAATAATTTTGCAGAAAAACAAGGTAATAATACAATTTTCTTACCAGCAAATCCTAACGGAGTTGAAGATATACGAACCCATATATTATCGGCTTTAAAAGCCAAGTAAACTAAATCTTAACGTCTTATTTGATTGGATATATGTTTTTTTATTGACAAATGCCATAAAAACGTATACAATTAAATATCGTAAAGAATAAAATAGGAGAAAAACATGGCTAAGACTAACTTTGAAAAAGTAGAATCAGTTGTTAGCTGGGTTCGTGATAAGAAGATCACTGGTTATCGTATTTCTAAAGAAACGAATGCACGTGAAATGTCTATCATTGCTCTAGCTCAAGGACGTGCAAAAGTTAAAAATATTTCCTTTGAAACAGCCCTTGGATTAATTGATTTCTATGAAAAAAATCATGAAAAATTTGAAGATTAATCTTTGGATACCAGCAGACTCTAATTAGGGTCTGCTTTTATTTATGGAACGGCGAAATAGCCATGCTATGACCTGCTCAACAAATCTATTTGTTAGAATGAACTAGGTTGACAGGGAGCTGAGTGATCTCATACTCTTCGAAAATCAAATTCAAACCACGTCAGCTTCGCCTTGCCGTACTCAAGTACATCCTGCGGCTCGTTTCCTAGTTTGCTATTTGATTTTCATTGAGTATCACTCATGAAAATCAAATAAAAGATTAGGAGTATAGCTACAAGCAATACTTGTTCAGGAAACAGAAGAAGGGATAAAAGTGATTTTTAAAGTATATAAAAAGAGGTCGGAATAAAAAACTCCGACCTTGATTTTTATATTTATGAGCCTTTGACTCAATGTTGATTGGGGATTGGATAGGAAAACAACTCTTGGTTTAAGAGGTTTATCCAACCGCTTTTGTCTTATCCTAAATAGCGTTGTAAAAATTCTCTTGTACGTTCCTCTTTAGGATTTGTAAATAAATCTTCAGGTTTGCCTTCTTCTGCAATAACACCTTTGTCCATAAAGATGACACGGTGTGATACGTCACGAGCAAATTCCATTTCGTGGGTTACAACGATCATTGTCAAGCCTTCTTGAGCTAGTTCTTGCATGATTTTTAGAACTTCACCGACCATTTCAGGGTCAAGGGCTGAAGTAGGCTCGTCAAAGAGAATGGCATCAGGATTCATAGAAAGCGCGCGAGCAATGGCTACACGTTGCTTTTGACCACCTGAAAGTTGCTTAGGTTTAGCTTGCCAGTAGCGCTCTCCCATTCCAACTTTTTCAAGGTTTTCTTTAGCAATTTTCTCTGCTTCTGATCGTTCACGTTTGAGAACGGTTGTCTGTGCAACAATCGTATTTTCAAGAACATTGAGATTTTCAAAGAGGTTAAAGGATTGGAAAACCATACCTAGTTTTTCACGATAGTGAGTGAGATTATAGCCTTTCTCGAGGACATTTTCACCGTGATAAAGGATTTCACCTTCAGTTGGTGTTTCGAGAAGATTGATAGAACGTAGGAAGGTTGATTTACCGCTACCAGAACTACCGATGATAGAAATCACTTCACCTTTGTGAATAGTGAGAGAGATATCTTTTAGGACCTCGTTTTGCCCGTAGGATTTTTTGAGGTGTTTGATTTCAAGGATTGGTTGACTCATTATTTCAAATCCTCCGTTTGCATTTGGTTAGCACCTGTCGTGTAGGTATCCATATCCATACGTTTTTCGATGAAGCGGAGGATACGCGTTACTGTGAAGGTGAGGACAAAGTAGATAACTGCTATGATGGTAAAGGTTTGGAAGTACTGGTAGGTTTGTGTTGCTACTGTATTTCCTGAGAAGTAAAGTTCTACTACAGAGATAACGTTCAATACAGAAGTATCCTTGATGTTGATGACGAACTCATTACCAGTCGCTGGTAGAATATTTCTAACAACTTGAGGCAAAACGATCTTACGCATGGTCTGGTTATGAGTCATACCAAGTGCAGTTGCCGCTTCAAATTGTCCCTTATCAACAGACAAAATACCACCACGAACGATTTCGGTCATGTAGGCACCGGTATTGATAGAAACAATAAAGATAGCAGCTAGCGTACGGTCTAGGTTGATCCCGAAAGCTTGGGCAGTTCCATAGTAGATAACCATAGATTGTACAATCATAGGTGTTCCACGGAAAATTTCAATATAGATATTGAGAATCCAACCGATTAGTTTTTGGATACCAAATATAAATTGGTTTTCAGATAGAGGTGCCGTACGGAAAACACCGATGGCAAGACCGATAGCGAGACCAACGATGGTACCGATAATTGAAATGAGAAGGGTAATACCGGCACCACGCAAGAGTTGTTGCCAGTTTTCAGTTAGAATTTTAGCGACTTGGCCAAAGAAATTACTGTTGCTTTCTTCTGTCGTTGTAGATTCTGCTGGTTGCTCTTTGATCATACGATCCATGAGAGCAACTTGTTCATCTTTAGAAATGGTTTCAATACTGGCATTGATTTGGCTGATACGTTCGTCGTCTTTACGAAGACCGATAGCGATAGAGGTATCCTCTTCTCCAGTTTTAAAACCAGGTTCAGGCTGAATCATTTTGAACTTAGCGTTTGCTGATTCGGCAGTTAGGGCTTCTGGTCGTTCAGAAACATAGGCATCAATGACACCAGCTTCAAGAGCTTGACGCATTTGAGCAAAATCTCCCATGGCAGTTTCCTTCTGAGCGCCTGAGATTTGTGAAATCAAATCATAAAGGTAAACACCTTGTTGAGAAGTGATTTTTGCTCCGCTAAAGTCATCTAATGATTTGGCGTTAGCATAGGCAGAATCTTTTTTGACCAAAAGCACTGGTTCGCTAGTATAGTAGCTGCTTGAAAATGCAATTTCTTGTTTGCGTTCAGCAGTTGGGCTCATACCTGCAATGATCATATCAATCTTACCAGAAGTAAGGGCTGGAACAAGTCCTTCCCACTTGGTTTTAACAACCAAGGGCTCTTTACCTAGGTCCTTAGCAATCTTTTTAGCTATTTGGACGTCGTAACCATTAGCATATTGGTTGGTTCCATCGATTTTGACAGCGCCGTTACTGTCGTCATCTTGAGTCCAGTTAAAAGGTGCGTAGGCTGCCTCCATACCGATGCGTAAATATTCATCGGCTTGGACCTGGCTAACTAGTCCTAAAGTAAGGGCCAGGCTAGCAAGGATAGTTAAGCATAATTTTTTCATGATTTCTCCTATCTCTAGTCTAAAATTGCTTCTCTCTATTGTATCGAAAAAGCGGAACTTTTTCAATCTTAGTAAACCCTTACTTGTAAAAAAATGATATAATGAGAAAAAGGTCAAAAGAGGCTATATTATGAAAAAAAGATGGTTAATAGTACTTATATTTACTTGTCTGATAATTGTTCCCAAACTGGTTTTTGCCTTGGATTATAGCATTCCATCCTATAAAGGAGAACTGTATATTCATGCAGACAATACAGCGGAATTTAGTCAGAAGATAGTTTACCAGTTTGAGGATGATTTTAATGGCCAAATCGTGGGACTTGGTCGTGCAGGCAAGATGCCTAGCAGATTTTATATTGATCCTCAGCCAAAGGTTGAGGCCTCTAAAAATGGTCATAAAATCGAAAATCTTACTAGCGAAGTAACAGAAGAAACGAATGGTTATACTGTTAAAGTTTATAATCCAGGTCAGGAAGGGGATAGGGTTGAAGTTGAACTTACCTGGCAATTGAAAAATCTTCTTTTCTTATATGATGATATCGCTGAATTAAATTGGCAACCCTTAACAGATAGTTCAGAATCTATTGAAAAATTTGAGTTTCATGTGATGGGAGATAATGGGGCCGAAAAACTCTTTTTCCACACAGGGCAACTCTATAGAGAGGGAAGGATTGAACAGAGTGGTCATGACTATACGATTCGTTTAGACAATCTTCCGTCTAGGCGCGGAGTTGAGTTGCATGCCTACTGGCCTCGAACTGATTTTGCTAGCGCTACAGATCAGGGCTTAAAAGGGAATCGTTTAGAAGAGTTTAATAAGATAGAAGAGTCGATTGTTAGAGAAAAAGATCAGAGTAAACAACTCGTTACTTGGGTGTTTCCTTCAATACTTTCCATCTCCTTGTTATTGAGTATCTGCTTCTATTTTGTCTATAGAAGAAAAACCACTCCTTCCGTCAAATATGCCAAAAATCATCGTCTCTATGAACCACCGATGGAATTAGAGCCTATGGTTTTATCAGAGGCTGTCTACTCGACCTCCTTAGAGGAAGTGAGTCCTCTAACCAAAGGAGCAGGAAAATTCACCTTTGACCAACTTATTCAAGCTACCTTGTTAGATGTGATAGACCGTGGGAATATCTCTATTATTTCAGAAGGAGACGCAGTTGGCTTGAGGCTGGTAAAAGAAGATGGTTTGTCAAGCTTTGAGAGGATCTGTCTAAATCTGGCCTTTTCAGGTAAAAAAGAAGTTGCTGTTTCCAATTTGTTTGCAGATTATAAGATTTCTGAGAACCTTTACCGTGGAGCGAAAGCTACTGATGAAAAACGGATTCAAACAAAAGGCCGTAAACTCAAATATTCTTTTGAAAGAGCATTGAAAGAGATGCAAGACGGGGTCAAGGACCGAGTCTCTTTCTTGGGGCTACCAGCTTATTATCGTCCCTTGACTAGCGTGGAAAAGGTCTTGCAAGTGAGCATGGGTGTTTCTACTATTTTCCCACTAATCATCGGATTTGGTTTGTTCTTGTACAGCTTGGACGTTCATGGCTATCTTTATTTCCCCTTGCCAATACTTGGCTTAATAGGTTTAGTTTTGGCTGCTTTCTACTATTGGAAGATTCGACTAGATAATCGTGATGGTGTTCTAAATGAAGCAGGAGCGGAAGTCTATTATCTCTGGACCAGTTTTGAAAATATGTTACGTGAGATTGCACAACTGGATCAAGTAGAATTAGAAAGTATTGTTGTTTGGAATCGTCTATTAGTTTATGCAACTTTGTTTGGATATGCTGACAAGGTTAGCCATTTGATGAAGGTTCACCAGATCCAAGTTGAAAATCCAGATATCAATCTCTATGTAGCCTATGGCTGGCATAGCATGTTTTATCATTCAACAGCGCAAATGAGCCATTATGCCAGTGTCGCAAATACGGCAAGTACTTACTCAGTATCTTCTAGTAGTGGAAGTTCTGGTGGTGGATTTTCTGGCGGCGGTGGTGGCGGCAGCATCGGTGCCTTTTAAAGAAAACTAAACACAGCTTATAAAAGTATGATATAATGGAGGATAGAAAAAGGAGTTATCTATGTATCTTATTGAAATTTTAAAATCTATCTTTTTTGGTATTGTTGAAGGAATCACGGAATGGTTGCCGATTTCAAGCACTGGTCACCTGATTTTAGCAGAAGAATTTATCCAGTATAAAGACCAGAGTGAAGCCTTCATGTCTATGTTTAACGTAGTTATTCAACTCGGAGCTATTTTAGCGGTTATGGTTATCTACTTTAACAAGCTTAATCCCTTCAAACCTGGTAAGGATAAAGTGGAAATCCGTAGAACTTGGCAGTTATGGTCCAAAGTTTTTGTAGCGACTCTTCCTCTTCTCCTTGTCTTTAAGTTCGATGACTGGTTTGATACTCATTTTCATAATATGGTGTCAGTGGCTATTATGTTGATTGTTTATGGGGTGGCCTTTATCTATCTTGAAAAACGCAACAAAGCGCAAGCGATTGAGCCAACAGTCACAGAGTTGGACAAATTACCTTATAAAACAGCCCTTTATATCGGTCTTTTCCAAGTGTTGGCTCTTTTACCAGGAACTAGCCGTTCAGGTGCCACTATCGTCGGTGGTTTGTTGAACGGTACTAGTCGTTCAGTGGTAACTGAGTTCACCTTCTATCTAGGAATTCCAGTTATGTTTGGAGCTAGTGCTTTGAAGATTTTTAAATTTATCAAAGCAGGAGAAGTGTTGAGTTTTGGTCAATTCTTCTTACTTCTAGTTGCTATGGTAGTAGCCTTTGCAGTCAGCATGGTTGCTATCCGTTTCTTAACTAGCTATGTGAAAAAACACGACTTTACGATGTTTGGTAAATACCGTATTGTCCTAGGTAGTGTATTACTACTTTATAGCTTTGTTCGATTATTTGTATAAGAAAAAGCCTTGAGGGAAGCTTCCTTCAAGGTTTTAAAATCCAGTCACAGTGACACCCAATAAGCGAACGTCTTTATCTTTATCTGTCAGAGATTCGTAAAGTTGGATAGCCATTTGTGAAATAGTTTCAGCATCTTGGATCTTTTGAGATAAGCTTTTCCGCTTAGTCATTGTAGAGAAGTCAGCATAGCGGATTTTTAAAATAATAATCTTTCCAGATTTTTCATGTTTTTGAAGACTCAGGGCAACTTTTTCCGAAAGGAGAGTTAGCTCTTTTTTGATATCCTCTTCTAGATTGAGAATTTTACTATAAGTTTTTTCTTTTCCAATAGACTTACGAATGCGATTGGATTTGACGGGAGAATTATCAATGCCACGAGCCTTGCGATACAAGTCAAAACCGAGTCGACCAAAACGATCAATGAGACTAATTTCAGAAATTTTTAAAAGATCAGCACCTGTAAATACCCCCATTTGATGCAATTTCTCAACTGTTTTCTTACCTACACCGTGGAATTTAGCGATATCCATTTGTTTGAGAAAATCTTCAGCTTCATCAGGGAGAATAACTGTCAGACCTCGAGGTTTTTGGTAATCGCTGGCTATTTTAGCTAAGAATTTATTATAAGACACACCAGCAGAAGCAGTCAGATGAAGTTCTTGCCAAATATCTTGTTGGATTAGTCGAGCGATTTTAACAGCGGACTTGATGCCGAGTTTGTTTTCAGTCACGTCTAGATAAGCTTCATCGATACTCATAGGCTCGATATTATCCGTATAACGTTTGAAAATAGCTCGAATCTGTTGACCGACAGCAGTATATTTGTCGTAGTTTCCAGAAATGAAAACTGCTTGAGGACAACGTTCATAGGCTTCTTTAGAACTCATGGCTGAGTGGATGCCAAATGCTCGTGCTTCATAGCTACAGGTAGAAACAACACCGCGACCACCAGTTTTTCTAGGGTCACTGCCAATCACAACTGGCTTCCCTTTAAGTTTGGGATTGTCTCGAATTTCAACAGCAGCAAAAAAGGCATCCATGTCAATATGGATGATTTTACGAGATAAATCATTCATTAGTGGAAAAATCAACATGGAGAAACCTCTCAGTGCTAGTTTGTTTAATTTTATTATACTCTTTTTCTGAAAAAATGAAAATCAAATAATCTCTTTCAAAAATATAATACAGTTTGTGATATATTTTGAACTGTATTAGAAAAGAAAGTATTAAAAAAGTGAGTTTTTAGTTGTTGAAATCGTTTACTGTGTGTTATACTGAATACATGAATGTAACAGATGGCTGTTACTAGAAAGAAAAAAGAGGAATTAACATGGTTGTTAAGACAGTTGTTGAAGCACAGGACATTTTTGACAAAGCTTGGGAAGGCTTTAAAGGTGTTGACTGGAAAGAAAAAGCAAGTGTATCACGCTTTGTACAAGCAAACTACACTCCTTATGATGGAGATGAAAGCTTCCTTGCAGGACCAACAGAACGTTCACTCCACATCAAAAAAATCGTAGAAGAAACTAAAGCACACTACGAAGAAACTCGTTTCCCAATGGACACTCGTCCAACTTCTATTGCTGATATTCCTGCTGGATTTATCGACAAAGAAAACGAATTGATTTATGGTATCCAAAACGATGAACTCTTCAAATTGAACTTCATGCCAAAAGGTGGTATCCGTATGGCTGAAACTACTTTGAAAGAAAATGGATACGAACCAGATCCAGCTGTTCACGAAATCTTCACTAAATACGTAACAACTGTTAATGACGGTATCTTCCGTGCTTACACTTCAAATATCCGTCGCGCTCGTCACGCACACACTGTAACTGGTCTTCCAGATGCATACTCACGTGGACGTATCATCGGTGTTTACGCACGTCTTGCTCTTTACGGTGCAGATTACTTGATGCAAGAAAAAGTAAACGACTGGAACTCAATCGAAGAAATCGATGAAGAAACAATCCGTCTTCGTGAAGAAATCAACCTTCAATACCAAGCATTGCAACAAGTTGTTCGCTTGGGTGACCTTTATGGAGTTGACGTTCGCAAACCAGCGATGAACGTTAAAGAAGCAATCCAATGGGTTAACATCGCCTTTATGGCTGTCTGCCGTGTTATCAACGGTGCGGCTACATCTCTTGGACGTGTGCCAATCGTATTGGATATCTTTGCAGAACGTGACCTTGCTCGTGGTACATTTACTGAATCAGAAATCCAAGAATTTGTTGATGATTTCGTTATGAAACTTCGTACAGTTAAATTTGCTCGTACAAAAGCTTATGACCAATTGTACTCAGGTGACCCAACCTTCATCACAACTTCTATGGCTGGTATGGGTAACGACGGTCGTCACCGTGTTACTAAGATGGACTACCGTTTCTTGAACACTCTTGATAACATCGGTAACTCTCCAGAACCAAACTTGACAGTTCTTTGGACTGACAAATTGCCATACAACTTCCGTCGCTACTGTATGCACATGAGCCACAAACACTCTTCAATCCAATATGAAGGTGTTACAACAATGGCTAAAGATGGATATGGTGAAATGAGCTGTATCTCATGTTGTGTATCTCCACTTGACCCAGAAAATGAAGAACAACGTCACAACATCCAGTACTTCGGTGCTCGCGTTAACGTTCTTAAAGCTCTTCTTACTGGTTTGAACGGTGGTTACGACGATGTTCATAAAGACTACAAAGTATTTGACATCGAACCAATCCGTGACGAAGTCCTTGAATTCGAATCAGTTAAAGCTAACTTTGAAAAATCTCTTGACTGGTTGACTGACACTTACGTAGATGCTTTGAACATCATCCACTACATGACTGATAAGTACAACTACGAAGCTGTTCAAATGGCCTTCTTGCCAACTAAACAACGTGCAAACATGGGATTCGGTATCTGTGGATTCGCTAACACTGTTGACACATTGTCAGCTATCAAATACGCTACAGTTAAACCAATCCGTGATGAAAATGGCTACATCTACGATTACGAAACAATCGGTGAATACCCACGTTGGGGTGAAGATGACCCACGTTCAAACGAATTGGCAGAATGGTTGATCGAAGCTTACACAACTCGTCTACGTAGCCACAAACTTTACAAAGACGCAGAAGCTACTGTATCACTTTTGACAATCACATCTAACGTTGCTTACTCTAAACAAACTGGTAACTCTCCAGTCCACAAAGGTGTATACCTCAACGAAGATGGTTCTGTGAACTTGTCTAAACTTGAATTCTTCTCACCAGGTGCTAACCCATCTAACAAAGCTAAAGGTGGATGGTTGCAAAACTTGAACTCACTTGCTAGCCTTGACTTTGGTTATGCAGCTGACGGTATCTCATTGACAACTCAAGTATCACCACGTGCTCTTGGTAAAACTCGTGACGAACAAGTTGATAACTTGGTAACAATCCTTGATGGTTACTTCGAAAACGGTGGACAACACGTTAACTTGAACGTTATGGACTTGAACGATGTTTACGAAAAGATCATGTCAGGTGAAGACGTAATCGTACGTATCTCAGGATACTGTGTAAATACTAAGTACCTCACTCCAGAACAAAAAACTGAATTGACACAACGTGTCTTCCACGAAGTTCTTTCAATGGATGATGCATTGCTATAAAATTCAGCAATACTAAAAACTAGCCAGTCTGATGACTGGCTTTTTTGATTTGAATAAATATCGTTATAAATTTACAGTTGGAAATTTATTTTCTAGACATAGGAATCCACTTCCTAAGGTCAACATTGTTAGGCTATCATTGCTGTTTATCATCAGTGAAGCTTGAAAACCAGCTCTTACTCGAAAAAAAGATAAGTAAAAGATATTTTCATATTTTATATCTTCAGTACCATAAATTTTTTAAAAAAATAATAGTCAAACTTGGTCAAACTTCTTGACTAAAACTGACCAAAGTGATATACTAAGAACATAAGGATAAGGAAAGTCCTTAGAAAACCTTGATTTTAAGATGATTGTATATACTATCTTAAGATCAAAGTATGGGTAAAACCTAGAAAAGAGGTACAACCTATGATGAACATTAGTATTTTTAGAAGTCCAATTACAAAACCTGTATTGGATAAAGAAAAACCTGAAATTATACGTAGAGTAGCAAATAGCTAGTCTAAATTTTTTAAAACAAAGGTCAGAGAAAGTCAAATTGTTTTGACTAACTAATTTTGAAAACAAACGAGGTATGAAATATGAATAACAACTTTAATAACTTTAACAACATGGATGATTTATTTAACCAATTAATGGGCGGTATGCGTGGATATAGTTCTGAAAATCGTCGTTACTTGATTAACGGTCGTGAGGTAACTCCGGAAGAGTTCGCGATTTATCGTCAAACAGGGCAACTGCCAAGTGAAGGAAGTGATCAATCTCAATACGTTCAAGGTAAAGCAATGAAACAAGATGGTATTCTTTCAAAACTTGGACGTAACTTAACAGCAGAAGCACGTGAAGGCAAGCTAGATCCGGTTATTGGACGTAATAAGGAGATTCAAGAAACATCTGAAATCCTTTCTCGTCGTACAAAGAATAACCCAGTTCTTGTCGGGGATGCTGGTGTTGGTAAAACGGCAGTAGTTGAAGGATTGGCTCAAGCTATTGTGAATGGTGATGTTCCAGCAGCAATCAAGAACAAAGAAATCATTTCTATTGATATTTCTGGACTTGAAGCTGGTACTCAATACCGTGGTAGCTTTGAAGAAAATATTCAGAACTTGGTAAAAGAAGTTAAAGAAGCTGGAAATATTATCCTCTTCTTCGATGAAATCCACCAAATCCTTGGTGCAGGTAGCACAGGGGATGGTCAAGGATCTAAGGGGCTTGCTGATATTTTGAAACCAGCTCTTTCACGTGGTGAATTGACAGTGATTGGAGCAACAACTCAAGATGAATATCGCAACACTATTTTGAAAAATGCTGCTCTTGCTCGTCGTTTCAACGAAGTAAAAGTTAATGTACCATCTGCTGAAGATACTTTCAAGATTCTCCAAGGGATCCGTGATCTTTATCAACAACACCACAATGTTATCTTGCCAGATGAAGTATTGAAAGCGGCTGTTGATTATTCTGTTCAATATATTCCACAACGTAGCTTGCCAGATAAGGCTATAGACTTGGTAGATGTGACAGCTGCTCACTTGGCAGCACAACACCCAGTGACAGATGTACATGCTGTGGAACATGAAATTGAAGAAGAAAAAGCTAAACAAGAAGCTGCAGCTGCTAAAGAAGATTACGAAGCAGCCCTTAATGCAAAAATTCGTATCGAAGAACTTGAAAAACAAATTGCTAATCATACAGAAGATCACAAGGTTACAGCCACTGTAAATGATGTAGCTGAGTCTGTCGAACGGATGACTGGAATCCCAGTATCACAAATGGGTGCAACCGATATTGAACGATTGAAAGATATGGGTCACCGTTTGCAAACGAAAGTTATCGGTCAAGACAAAGCTGTTGAGGCAGTAGCAAAAGCTATCCGTCGTAACCGTGCTGGTTTTGATGAAGGTAACCGTCCAATCGGTAGCTTCCTCTTTGTAGGTCCTACTGGTGTTGGTAAGACTGAGTTGGCCAAACAATTGGCTCTTGATATGTTCGGAACGAAAGATGCCATCATCCGTTTGGACATGTCAGAATATAGCGACCGTACAGCCGTATCTAAATTGATTGGTACAACTGCAGGTTATGTTGGTTACGATGACAACAACAATACCTTGACAGAACGCGTCCGTCGCAATCCATACTCAATCGTACTTTTGGATGAGATTGAAAAGGCTGACCCTCAAGTCATCACCCTTCTCCTCCAAGTTTTGGACGATGGTCGTTTGACAGATGGTCAAGGTAACACTGTCAACTTCAAGAATACGGTGATTATCGCAACTTCAAACGCAGGCTTTGGTTACGAAGCTAACTTGACAGAAGATGCTGATAAACCAGAACTTATGGATCGTTTGAAACCTTACTTCCGTCCAGAATTCCTTAACCGTTTCAATGCTGTCATCGAATTCTCACACTTGAGCAAAGAAGATCTTTCTAAGATTGTAGACCTTATGTTGGTTGAAGTTAACAAGACGCTTTCTAAGAAAGACATTGACTTGGTAGTGAGCGAAGCTGCTAAAGAATACATGACTGAAGAAGGTTACGATGAAGTCATGGGTGTTCGTCCACTCCGTCGTGTGATTGAACAACAAATCCGTGACAAAGTCACAGACTTCCACTTGGATAACCTTGATGCTAAACACCTAGAAGCTGACATGGAAGATGGTGTTTTGGTCATTCGTGAAAAAGCCTAAATCAAGATTTTGAAAATAAAAAAAGGAACCAGTTCAAAAGCTGGTTTCTTTTTTATTATTAGATGACATGACGTTCAAAGGCATCGTCTGAGATTCCTTGTTGGAGAATCAATTTTGCCCATTCTTTAGCTGAAAATAGGCTATGATCCTTGTAGTTACCACAAGATTCAATGGTTGTTCCTGGGACATCTTCCCAAGTTGTTGTTTCAGCGATTTCTTTGAGTGAATCCTTGATGACAGCAGCGATTTCTGCGCTAGTATGACGTCCCCACATAATCATATGGAACCCTGTACGACAACCAAATGGTGAACAATCGATCATACCGTCGATGCGAGTACGGATTAGCTTAGCCAAGAGGTGCTCAATAGTATGAAGTCCAGCAGTAGGGATAGAGTCCTCATTTGGTTGAACCAAGCGAATATCAAAGTTAGAAATGATATCTCCCTTAGGACCTGTTTCTTCTCCGATTAAACGGACATACGGTGCTTTAACAATGGTGTGATCGAGTTCAAAACTTTCAACAATAACTTCTTTTGACATGGTATTTCCTTTCAATTTTCTCTTTTCATTATATCATAAAGATTTGTTTGAGAACTGTCAATAAAAGAACTTTTTCTCAGTTGGTTTTTAGAAAAGTTTCTCATAAAAATGTTTTTAAATCAATTTGAAAAATTCTGAAAATTGTATTGACACTTGGCTGAAAAGGGATTATAATGTATAAAAAGTCAAAAAGGAGTTTATTATGAAATTTTCAAAAGTAATGGCCCTAGCAGGGGTGACTCTGTTAGCGTCTGGTGTTTTGGCAGCTTGTTCAGGTTCAGGCTCTAGTGCAAAGGGTGAGAAAACTTTTTCTTATGTTTATGAAACAGATCCAGATAGTCTCAACTATCTGACAACTGGTAAGGCTGCGGTTGCTAATATCACAAGTAATGTCGTTGACGGTTTGATGGAGAATGACCGCTACGGTAACTTCGTGCCATCTTTGGCAGAAGATTGGTCAGTGTCTAAAGACGGGTTGACTTACACTTACACAATCCGTAAAGATGCTAAGTGGTACACTTCTGAAGGCGAAGAGTATGCACCAGTTAAAGCGCAAGACTTTGTAACAGGTCTTAAGTATGCTGCTGACAATAAGTCAGAAGCCCTTTATCTTGTTCAAGAATCTATTAAAGGTTTGGATGCTTATGTAAAAGGTGAAGTTAAAGACTTCTCAGAAGTTGGAATCAAGGCTGTAGATGATCAAACAGTTCAATACACTTTGAACAAACCAGAAAGCTTCTGGAACTCTAAGACAACCATGGGAATTCTTGCACCAGTCAATGAAGAATTCCTTACTTCTAAAGGAAGTGACTTTGCTAAAGCAACAGATCCAAGCAGTATTCTTTACAACGGTCCTTTCTTGTTGAAATCATTGGTAGCAAAATCTTCAGTAGAATTTGAAAAGAATCCAAACTACTGGGATAAGGACAATGTTCATATTGATAAAGTAAAACTTTCATTCTGGGATGGTCAAGACAATAACAAACTTGCAGAAACCTTTAAAGATGGTGGTTTCTCAATGGCCCTTCTCTTCCCAACAAGTGGAAGCTACTCTGAACTTGAAAAAGAGTTTAAGGATAACATCGTTTATACAACACAAGATTCTACAACTTTCTTAGTCGGTACGAATATTGACCGTCAGTCTTACAAATATACTTCTAAGACTACAGACGAGCAAAAGACTTCAACTAAGAAAGCTCTTCTTAACAAAGACTTCCGTCAAGCCATCGCCTTTGGTTTTGATAGAAAAGCTTATGCTTCTCAAGTTAATGGAGAAAGTGGAGCAAGCAAACTCCTTCGTAACTTGTTCGTACCACCAACATTTGTTCAAGCAGATGGTAAAAACTTTGGTGACTTAGTTAAGGAAAAATTGGTGACCTATGGTGATGAGTGGAAAGATGTTAATCTAGAAGACGCTCAAGACGGTCTTTACAATCCTGAAAAAGCAAAAGCAGAGTTTGCTAAGGCTAAGACAGCTCTCCAAGCGGAGGGTGTTCAATTCCCAATCCACTTGGATATGCCAGTTGACCAAACCAATACTACAAAAGTTCAACGTGTTCAATCATTGAAACAATCGCTTGAAGCAACATTAGGAACTGACAATGTCGTTATTGATATCCAACAACTTCAAAAAGATGAAGTTCTCAATGTCACTTACTTTGCAGAATCAGCTGCTGGGGAAGATTGGGATCTTTCAGATAACGTTGGTTGGTCTCCGGACTACATCGACCCATCTACATACCTTGATATCATCAAACCATCAGTAGGTGAAAATACTAAGACTTACCTAGGATTTGATTCAGGTACAAATAACGCTGCCGCCAAACAAGTTGGTTTGGAAGATTACGAAAAGATGGTTGTTGAAGCTGGAAATGAAGACACTGACGTTTCAAAACGTTATGATAAATATGCTGCAGCCCAAGCTTGGTTGACAGATAGTGCATTGATTATTCCAACAACTTCTAAAACTGGACGTCCAATGTTGTCTAAGATGGTACCATTCACCCTTCCATTTGCATACTCAGGTAACAAGGGTATGAGTGAAGCCCTCTTGTACAAGTACCTTGAACTTCAAGATAAACCAGTAACTGCTGATGAATATCAAAAAGCTCAAGATAAATGGAAGAAAGAAAAAGAAGAATCTAATAAAAAAGCGCAAGAAGATCTTGCAAATCATGTCAAATAAGAAAAAAGAGGCCGGACAAAAAGTCTGGTCTTTTGATATCATTGCTGAGACATCAGTTTGATATTTTGGTTATTAGTTCAAGCACTGCATTGAAGTAGTAGAACAGACATTCTAAGTCACGCTCCAGTATTACATAAAAGTAAGATATCTTTTATCTATAATTTTAAACAGTTTTCCCGACTATTTAACTTGTGTTTGGGATAAGGTTGCGATTGAGATATTAACCTGTTCAGTTGTTTCTCTACATATTTTTAAAAAGTTTGACCTGGTAGAAATTAAGATTCCACCATAAAAAACTGCATACAAAAAACTGAGAATAAATCCTCAGTTTTTTATATTTTATTGCTGCCCTTGTGTATTTTGTGGGGCTGGATTTTGTTGTTGACTATTTGTAGTTGTGTTTGGTACTGAGGCATTTGGATTGGTAGTGCCATTCGTATTATCATTCGAAGAGATTGGACTTTCAGTTGTTGAAGTTGTACTTGAACTTGAGCTCTCTGTTGTCGAACTTGCTTGAGTTGACTGTGGAATCCAGTTGTTACGAGCACCGTTCTTAAAGACGTATTCTCCGTTACGATACAAACCTTCAGGCATTGTCCAATCACCAGGATGATCATCCTCTGACAGATATCCCATCATTGAGCGGTAGATATTTGCAGCGACTCTAAATCCATCTCCTACGATTGGAGTAAGACGGTTTGAGTAACCAGTCCAAACGGCCATTGAATACTTACGGGTATATCCTACGAACATTTCATCTGGAGCAACATACCCAGTGTTCTTAATGTAGTTCTCAATTTCATCGTCTGTATAGTTTGAAGTACCAGTTTTACCAGCTTGTGGAAGCCATGACATGTAGGCTCCACGACCAGTTCCGTAAGTTAATACGGTTTTCATCATTTCTGTCATCATGTAGGCGGTTGTTTCCTTCATGGCGCGAGTACCTTGGTCTGAAAACTCTTTTGAACTGCCATCACTAAAGACAACTTTATTGATATACATTGGTTTGTGATAGATACCGCCGTTAGCAAAGGCAGCATAGGCAGCAGCCATTTTTTCACTACTTGCTCCGTACTGTTTATGAGATTCAACTGTATTACTTGAGATAGCATTTGCGTATACCATTGATGGGTAATCAATTCCTAAACCATTTAAGAAGGTCTTAGCATGGTCTAATCCAACTTTTTCAAGTGTTTTAACGGCTGGTACGTTACGAGATTGTTGAATTGCGTACTGGAGAGTGATATTTCCAAAGTAGGTCTTATCCCAGTTATAGACAGGAATGTCTGTTCCAGGATAGTTATAAGGGGCATCATTAATCGTTGCTGCAGTAGAGTCGAAGATTCCGTACTCAAGTGCAGGAGCGTAGTCTGTGATAGGTTTCATAGTAGAACCCCAGTCACGGTTTGTTTCGACGGCTTGGTTGATACCGAATGAAACATTACTTGATTGGTGTCTAGAACCAAGTTGAGCGATGACTTTACCATTTGTAACATCAACGATAGTAGAAGCAGCTTGAAGGTCATCATCTGGATAGTCAACATATTCGTCTGTATTGTAAACATCCCAAAGGCGTTTTTGTACCTCTTGGTCGACGTTTGTATAGACTTCCATACCTGTTGTTAATAGATTATAACCTGTCTCTTGCTCTACTTGGTCAATAACTTCTTTAAGATAGTTATCCATGTACTGTGGATAGCTATTAACAGATTTTAGACTTTGAAGTCCATCTGTGATTGGGGTATTGATTGCTGTTTCATATTGCTCGGCGGTAAGGTAGCCCTGCTTTTGCATTTCTGACAAAACGAGGTTTCGTCTTTCAAGGGCTGCTTCGGGATGAGAATAGGGATCGTATTGGTTTGGAGCCTGTGGCATACCTGCTAAGAGTGCAAGTTGTGGGATGGACAAGTCTTTGAGGTCCTTACCATAATAGTTTTCCGCAGCTGTCTGCATACCATAGTTACCATTTGACATGTAGACCTTATTGACGTAATAGGTCAATATTTCTTGCTTAGTTGCAGTTCGCTCTAGCTGGATAGCCAACCAAGCCTCTTGAACTTTACGGGATAGGGTTTGATCAGCTGTTGATGTTGAGAAATAAGTCAGCTTAATCAACTGCTGGGTCAAGGTTGATCCCCCTTGAAGACCACCATTACTACTAAGGTTACGTAGGAAAGCTCCTGCTATTCGAATGCTATCAATTCCTCTGTGGTTAAAGAAGCGATGATCCTCGATAGAGACAATCGCATTGACAAGATCAGTAGGAATGTCACTACTTTGAGCATTGACACGACGTTCAGCACCTAAATCTGCGATGAGTTCATTTTTGCTATCATAAATTTTACTTGATGTGGTTGCAACAAGTTTGCTTTCAGAGAGTTCAGGAGCCTTGTTTGCATAGTAAAGAAATACACCACCGCCAAGTAGGAAAGCTACGATAAATAAGCTAATCATAACAATGCTGAGGTATTTAACGATGCGCAAGATAGTTTGTTTGTTCATATTGTTTTACCACCTAGTAAATGTTGTTTGACTGTATCAAGGTAAGGAATTTGTGGAAAAGCAGACTGCTCAATCACATAACCGAATTCTTTGATATAGTCAAGCGGCATTGACTTTTTCCCCATATCCTGATGATAAAAACGGATGAGGTCAAGTGCCGGCAATAAATACGTTTCTTGATAAGAAGAAAAATGAAGAAGGATAAAGCAAATTCCTTTTTGTTCAAGGACTTGTTCCATATGCCGAATCTGATGAGGATGGAAGTTCTTCATCGGAATGGCATGTTTTTGCTTAGTTTCCTTAGCTTCGAAATCGATGTAAAACCCTTCATAAACTCCAGAATAATCGGTAGTCGATGCTTGTCTAAAATAAGCTTCAACAATCTTAGCACGACTACGCTGAGGATAGTCTACGCGGACAATCTGAACAGGAGTTGGTTTCTTATGGATAACAGCTAAACCGTGTGTCAGATAATAATCGTTTGTAGCATTGATCATCTTTTCAAAGGTCATCCCACGATTTGCGAAATTTTTAATTTGTGAGGTGACTTCTTGTTTTTTTTTCGATGAAAGTTTATGAGGATAGTTGACCATAATTCTCCTTATTGGTACAATAACATCACTCTATTATACCATAAAAGTGCACAGAAAGGGTGAAAAAATGCATACAGCCTTGGTTTTAGGCTATTCTAGCTTTGATTTAGGATTGTTTAATGACAAAGATATTCGTTTAAAAATTATTAAAAAAGCTATTCGTAGAGATTTGGAAAAAATGGCAGACGAAGGGTTGAAATGGTTGGTATTTACGGGAACTCTGGGATTTGAACACTGGGTTTTAGAGGTGGCCAGAGATATGAAAGATGACTTTGGTTTCCAACTTGCAACTATCTTTGATTTTGAGACTCATGGGGCAAACTGGAATGAGGGGAATCAGGTCAAACTGAGTGAATTTAAACAAGTTGATTTTGTTAAGTACGCCTATCCAAACTACGAGCACAAGGGTCAATTACGAGATTATCAACTTTTCTTACTTGAAAATACAGATGGAGCCTATCTTTTTTATGATGAAGAAAATGAAACAAAACTGAAGTATTTTTACGAACTGATGAAAAAGAAAGACAACTATATTACAAAAAGATTAACATTTGAGGAATTAAACGAAGTAGCTGAAAATTTTTCCGAAAATTGAGCCTTTGACCTTGCTTTTTGTTTGCCTTTTTTTATATAATAATACTAGCAACTGAGAATGGAGAGAGACATGGCAAGTATTATTTTTACAGCAAAAGATATTTTTGAGCAGGATTTTGGAAGAGAAGTACGTGGATATAGTAAAGCAGAGGTTGATGAATTCTTGGATGATGTCATCAAGGATTATGAAACTTATGCAGCATTAGTAAAATCATTGCGTTCAGAAATCGCGGAGCTCAAAGAAGAATTGGCGAAAAAACCTCAAGTGACATCAGCAACTTCTGAATCAGCAGATCATGGAAGTACAACTTCTATGACAAACTTTGATATTTTGAAACGTTTGAATCGTCTTGAAAAAGAAGTGTTTGGCAAACAAATCTTGGATAATTCTGATTTCTAAGAATGATTTTGTTGTGCAATTTTTGGATAATCGCGTGAAGAGAATTTCTTTTCATGAGGAAAGTCCATGCTAGCACAGGCTGTGATGCCTGTAGTGTTTGTGCTAGGCGAAACCATAAGCCTAGGGACGAGAAATCGTTACGGCAGTTGAAATGGCTAAGTCTTTGGATAGGTCAGAGTAGGCTTGAAAGTGCCACAGTGACGAAGTCTTTCTGGAAACGGGGAGAGTGGAACGCGGTAAACCCCTCAAGCTAGCAACCCAAATTTTGGTCGGGGCATGGAGTGCGCGGAAACGAACGTAGTACTCTGACTGCTATCAGCTAGAGCTGCTAGTGGTAGACAGATGATTATCGAAGGAAGTGGTCCTAGTCACTTCTGGAACAAAACATGGCTTATAGAAAATTGCATATAGGTTGGGGCTGAGATATATTCTCAACCTCATTTTTTAAAGTGAATAAAGAAAGGTCTATAAAAGACTGAAATGAAAACAACATTTAATTTAATTGCGACTGCTGCGGCGGGTTTAGAAGCTGTAGTTGGACGTGAAGTAAGAGATTTGGGTTATGATTGTCAGGTTGAAAATGGGCGTGTTCGTTTTCAAGGTGATGTTAAAGCGATTATCCAAACTAACCTGTGGCTAAGAGCTGCAGATAGAATCAAAATTGTTGTGGGAACTTTTCCTGCAAAAACATTTGAAGAACTCTTCCAAGGTGTTTTTGCTCTAGATTGGGAGAACTATCTCCCACTTGGGGCCCGTTTCCCAATTGCCAAGGCTAAGTGTGTCAAGTCAAAATTACACAATGAGCCAAGTGTGCAGGCAATTTCTAAAAAGGCAGTTGTTAAGAAACTACAAAAACACTATGCACGACCAGAAGGTGTTCCCCTGATGGAGAATGGTCCAGAGTTCAAGATTGAAGTTTCCATTTTGAAAGATATAGCGACTGTTATGATTGATACAACTGGGTCAAGTCTCTTTAAACGTGGTTACCGTACTGAAAAAGGTGGAGCTCCGATCAAAGAAAATATGGCAGCTGCGATTTTGCAACTTTCTAACTGGTACCCTGATAAGCCTTTGATTGATCCAACTTGTGGTTCGGGAACTTTTTGTATTGAGGCGGCTATGATTGCGCGCAAGATGGCGCCTGGTTTACGTCGTTCCTTTGCCTTTGAAGAATGGAACTGGGTCAGTGACCGCTTGATTCAAGAAGTCAGAACTGAGGCAAGTAAGCAGATAGATCGAGAGATTGAACTGGATATTATGGGATGTGATATCGATGGTCGTATGGTAGAAATTGCCAAGGCAAATGCCCAGGCAGCAGGAGTATCTGGAGATATTCTCTTTAAACAGATGCGCGTACAGGATTTGCGTACGGATAAGATCAATGGGGTGATTATCTCTAACCCGCCTTATGGTGAACGCTTGTCAGATGATGCAGGGGTTACCAAGCTCTATGCTGAAATGGGTGAGGTTTTTGAGCCTCTCAAGACGTGGAGTAAATTTATCCTGACTAGTGACGAAGCTTTTGAAAGCAAATATGGTAGTCAGGCGGACAAAAAACGAAAACTCTACAATGGTACTTTGAAAGTTGATTTATATCAATATTTTGGTCAACGTGTTAAAAGAAACCCCGTAGATTAGAAAGGAGTTACCATGGATCCAAAGGATAAAAAAGAAGAAATTGTAGAACCTGAGAAAACCTCCCAAGAACCTCAGTTTGATTTTGAGGAAGCTAAGGATTTGACGGTTGGACAGGTTATTCGAAAAAATGAAGAAATCGAAGCAGGAGTAACTCCTGATGATACCATTTTGGACAAATACATTAAACAACACCGTGAAGAAATCGAAGCTGATAAATTTACTAACATTCAGGCGAAGAAAGAGGAACTTCGAAGTCTAGATGATTTGCTTCAAGACGCCAAAGAAACAATTGATGAAGAGGTTGAACCAGTAGAAGAAATCCCTGACTTAGAGATTGCTGCTGAAGAAGAGGGAGTAGCAATGGAAGAATTTCTCCTTCCACCCCTTGAAGAAACCTTGCTTATGGATAAAAACCTAGTGGAATCTGAAACTGAGCCCCTTGTTGCAGAGGATGATGAAGCTTTGCAAGAGGAACATCAATCCTTATCTCGTTCTGCTCAAGCAGAAGATGAGCCACGACGCAAAAAACTGTGGTTCATCTTGTCAGCTCTTTTAGCGATTATTGTCTTGATTATTGGGGGTAGCTACTATGTTTATCGTCAGATTACGCGTTCTTCCCAAGAAATTCAGTCTCAGTCATCTGATGCAGGTTTGGTAAGTAATCAAGCAATTCTCAATCAATTTAACAGTCTTTATGATACTTTTTATACTGATGAGAATAAAACTGCCCTAAAAAATAGTCAGTTTAGTCAGCTGAGTCAGCTCAAAGAGCTTTTAGATAAACTTGAGGGAGCTAGTGAGCATACTCTTGCCAAATCAAAATACGATAGTCTTGAAACACAAATCAAAGCGGTACAAGATGTTAATGCTCAATTTGAAACACCAGCTATTACAGATGGTGTTCTAAATACAAATGCTAAAGTAAAGGCAGATGCTAAATTTACCGAAGTTAAGACTGGGAATACTGAAATTGATAAACTGCTAGCTAAGGCTATTAGTCTCGGTAAAAGTCAACTTTCAAGTTCTACAAGCTCAAGCAGTAGTCAGTCAAGTTCATCAAGCCAAGCAGAGTCAAGTTCTGCAACTGAAAGCAATGCTAGCAGCTCTGCTAATGCATCAACTTCAGCAGGTGAAACAGCCTCAGCAAGTAATATCCTAAATAGTGGACTAACAAGCAATGGTGTGAACCTACAAAGAAGTGTCAGTCGAGTACCGTACAATCAAGCAGCTGTAAGTGATAGTAGTGATCCTGCTTGGACTTTTGCAGATGGTGTCCTTGAACGCATTCTTGAGACTTCGCGTGCGCGTGGCTACATTACAGGCAACCAATACATTTTGGAACCTGTGAATATTGTTAATGGTAATGGCTACTATAATCTTTATAAACCAGATGGTACCTATCTCTTTACCCTTAATTGTAAGACAGGTTACTTTGTAGGGAATGGTTCTGGACATGCGGATGATTTAGACTACTAGTCAAATTGTTACAAAATTCTTTCTTTTCACAGATAAACATGATAAAATAAAACATATTAAACAAGAGGAGTGTCACATGACAAAAGCTAACTTTGGTGTTGTTGGTATGGCCGTAATGGGTCGTAACCTTGCCCTTAATATTGAATCTCGTGGTTATACAGTTGCTATTTATAACCGTAGTAAAGAAAAAACTGAAGATGTGATTGCTTGCCACCCTGATAAAAACTTCGTGCCAAGCTATGATATCGAAAGCTTCGTAAACTCAATTGAAAAACCACGTCGTATCATGCTTATGGTTCAAGCAGGACCTGGTACAGATGCGACCATCCAAGCCCTTCTTCCACACTTGGATAAAGGTGATATCTTGATTGATGGAGGGAATACTTTCTACAAAGATACCATCCGTCGTAATGAAGAATTGGCTAATTCAGGTATCAACTTTATCGGTACTGGAGTTTCTGGTGGTGAAAAAGGTGCCCTTGAAGGTCCTTCTATTATGCCTGGTGGACAAAAAGAAGCTTATGACTTGGTAGCAGATGTTCTTGAAGAAATCTCTGCTAAAGCTCCAGAAGATGGTAAACCATGTGTAACTTACATCGGTCCTGATGGAGCTGGTCACTATGTAAAAATGGTCCACAATGGTATCGAGTACGGTGACATGCAATTGATCGCAGAAAGCTACGATCTTATGCAACACTTGCTTGGCCTTTCTGCAGAAGATATGGCTGAAATCTTTACTGAGTGGAACAAGGGTGAATTGGACAGCTACTTGATTGAAATTACAGCTGATATCCTTGGACGCAAAGACGATGAAGGTCAAGATGGACCAATCGTAGACTACATCTTGGATGCTGCAGGAAACAAAGGAACTGGTAAATGGACTAGTCAATCAGCTCTTGATCTTGGTGTGCCATTGTCACTCATTACTGAGTCAGTATTTGCGCGTTACATCTCTACTTACAAAGAAGAACGTGTACACGCTAGCAAGGTGCTTCCAAAACCAGCTGCTTTCAAATTTGAAGGCGACAAGGCTGAGTTGATTGAAAAAATCCGTCAAGCTCTTTACTTTTCAAAAATCATCTCATACGCACAAGGTTTTGCGCAATTGCGTGTAGCTTCTAAAGAAAACAACTGGAACTTGCCATTTGCGGACATCGCATCTATCTGGCGCGATGGATGTATCATCCGTTCACGTTTCTTGCAAAAGATTACAGATGCTTACAACCGTGATGCAGATCTTGCTAACCTTCTTTTGGATGAGTACTTCTTGGACGTAACTGCTAAGTACCAACAATCTGTTCGTGATATCGTAGCTCTTGCTGTTCAAGCTGGTGTACCAGTACCAACCTTCTCAGCAGCTATCACTTACTTTGACAGCTACCGTTCAGCTGATCTTCCAGCGAACTTGATCCAAGCACAACGTGACTACTTTGGTGCCCACACTTACCAACGTAAGGATAAAGAAGGAACCTTCCACTACTCTTGGTATGACGAAAAATAAGTAGGTCAGCCATGGGGAAACGGATTTTATTACTTGAGAAAGAAAGAAATCTAGCTCATTTTTTAAGTCTGGAACTCCAAAAAGAGCAATACCGAGTTGATCAGGTAGAAGAGGGACAAAAAGCCCTCTCCATGGCTCTTCAGACTGACTATGACTTGATTTTACTGAATGCTCATCTAGGGGATATGACAGCCCAGGATTTTGCGGATAAGTTGAGTCGAACCAAGCCAGCTGCGGTGATCATGGTCTTGGACCATCGAGAAGAATTGCAAGACCAACTTGAAACAATCCAGCGTTTCGCTGTTTCATACATCTATAAACCAATCATTATCGATGATTTGGTCAGTCGTATTTCAGCTATCTTCCGAGGGCGTGATTTCATCGACCAACACTGTAGTCAGATGAAAGTTCCGACAGCTTATCGCAATCTGCGTATGGACGTAGAACATCATACCGTCTATCGTGGCGAGGAAATGATTGCCCTGACTCGGCGTGAATATGATCTTTTGGCTACCCTTATGGGAAGTAAGAAGGTTTTAACTCGAGAGCAGTTGCTGGAAAGTGTTTGGAAGTATGAAAGTGCGACCGAAACCAATATTGTGGATGTTTATATCCGTTATTTACGTAGTAAACTTGACGTGAAAGGTCAAAAGAGCTACATTAAAACAGTGCGTGGTGTTGGTTATACCATGCAAGAATAGAAAAGCAGTTGCAGTTTTGTAACTGCTTTTTTAATATTTAAACAAGGACAATCGTTTTTCTTAATTAAAATCATAAATATATCCTTTGCTTTGTGAAACTGAAAGGAAACAATCGCTTTTTTTGTGAAAATATAATAAAATAGAAAGGAATAAAGTTCTAAAATTTTATCTAGAAACAGATGATTTTCATCTGATAGTAGGATTAAATGACAAAAGAAGTTAGTGTCGGTCAGGCACATAGTAAAATTATTTTAATCGGAGAGCATGCGGTGGTTTATGGCTACCCAGCCATTTCTTTACCTCTTTTAGAGGTTGAAGTGACTTGTAGGGTGGTTCCAGCAGCGACACCATGGCGTCTTTTTGAAGAGGACACCTTGTCTATGGCTGTGTATGCTTCTCTCGAGTATTTAAATATCCAGGATGCTTGCATCCGTTGTCAAATTGACTCGGCTATTCCTGAAAAACGTGGAATGGGTTCTTCAGCAGCCATTAGTATTGCGGCCATTCGTGCAGTATTTGATTATTACCAAGCAGAACTTCCACATGACGTGTTAGAAATTTTGGTCAATCGGGCGGAGATGATTGCCCATATGAATCCTAGTGGTTTGGATGCCAAGACCTGTCTTAGTGACCAACCTATCCGTTTTATCAAGAATGTTGGTTTTGAAGAATTAACCATGGATTTATCAGCTTTTCTGGTCATTGCAGATACTGGAGTTTATGGACATACTCGTGAAGCTATCCAGGTCGTGCAGAGTAAAGGTAAGGAAGCTTTACCATTCTTGCATGCACTGGGAGAATTGACCCAAGAAGCAGAAGAAGCAATAAAAACAAAAGATGCCGTGAAGCTGGGAGAGATTCTTACCAAAGCTCATGGAAATCTAAAGGAAATTGGAGTTAGTAGCCCTGAGGCAGATGCCTTGGTTGAAACTGCTCTCGATCATGGTGCTCTAGGTGCCAAGATGAGTGGTGGTGGTCTAGGAGGCTGTATCATCGCCTTGGTTGCTAATGAGAGCCAAGCGCAAGAACTAGCAGAAAGATTAGAAGAGAAAGGAGCTGTTCAGACATGGATCGAAAGCCTGTAACAGTACGTTCCTATGCCAATATTGCTATTATCAAATATTGGGGTAAGAAAGCAGAAAAAGAGATGGTTCCTGCGACTAGCAGTATCTCTCTAACCTTAGAAAATATGTATACGGAGACGACACTTTCACCTTTACCAGCAGATGCAAGCTCGGATGCTTTCTACATCAATGGTCAGTTGCAAAACGAAGCTGAGCATGTCAAGATGGGTAAAATCATTGACCGCTACCGTCCTGAAGGAGCAGGTTTTGTTCGTATCGATACCAAGAACAATATGCCAACAGCAGCAGGCCTTTCTTCAAGTTCCAGTGGTTTATCTGCCCTGGTCAAAGCTTGTAATGCCTATTTCCAATTAGGATTAGATCGTAAAGAGTTGGCCTTAGAAGCTAAATTTGCATCGGGTTCTTCATCTCGTAGTTTTTATGGACCTTTGGCAGCTTGGGACAAGGATAGTGGAGAGATTTATCCAGTCGAGACTGACCTGAAACTGGCTATGATTATGTTGGTTTTAGAAGACCAGAAAAAACCAATCTCTAGTCGGGATGGTATGAAACTCTGTGTGGAAACTTCGACAACATTTGATGAGTGGATTCGTCAGTCTGAGAAAGACTACAAGGATATGCTGGTCTATCTCAAGGAAAATGACTTTGAGAAAGTTGGAGTATTAACAGAAAAGAACGCTCTCGCAATGCATGCTACGACAAAAACTGCAAATCCGCCGTTCTCATATCTGACAGATGCGAGTTATGAGGCTATGGATTTTGTTCGTCAGCTTAGGGAACAAGGAGAATCTTGTTACTTCACCATGGATGCGGGGCCTAATGTAAAGGTTCTTTGTTTAGAAAAAGACTTGGAACATCTATCAAAACTTTTAGGTCAACGCTATCGCTTAATCGTTTCAAAAACAAAGGATTTGAGCCAAGATGACGATTGTTAAAACTTGTGGGAAGCTCTATTGGGCTGGGGAGTATGCCATTTTAGAACCAGGACAGTTGGCGCTAATAAAAGCCATCCCCATCTATATGACGGCTGAGATTAAAACATCTGATGCTTATCGACTCTACTCAGATATGTTTACATATAGTGTAGATATGCGACCGGATTCTTCTTATGCTTTTATTCAAGAAACAGTTGCCTTGGTGGAGGAGTATCTGACTGATCAAGGGGTTGACTTGCAGCCATTTTCCTTAGATATTCGCGGGAAAATGGAACGTGAGGGCAAGAAGTTTGGTCTGGGTTCTAGTGGTAGCGTCGTTGTATTGGTTATCAAGGCTATGCTTGCTTTCTATGAAAGACCAGCTGAAAGAGACCTCTTGTTTAAACTGGCGAGTGCAGTCCTTCTCAAACGTGGAGACAATGGTTCCATGGGGGATATTGCCTGTATCGTTTCAGAAGACCTAGTCCTCTATCAGTCGTTTGACCGTGAGAAAGTGGCACAATGGCTAGAAAAAGAAGACTTGCCAACTGTATTAGCACGTGATTGGGGATTTTCTATTTCTAGTATTAAACCGACCTTGACATTTGACTTTCTGGTTGGTTGGACCAAAGAAGTAGCTGTCTCTAGTCACATGGTCAAGCAAATTAAGGATAATATGAACGCTAGCTTCTTGCAGGCTTCGAAAGAAATTGTAGCTAACTTGATGAAGGATTTGGAGGTAGGTCAAGAAGAAACCGTTATTGACTTGCTAGAACAAGCTAGCCAACTCTTAGAAGGCTTGAGTTCAGATATTTACACACCTTCGCTCAGACAATTAAAAGATGCAAGCAGAGACTTAAAAGCCGTCGCTAAAAGTAGTGGTGCTGGTGGTGGAGACTGTGGAATAGCCCTCAGTTTTGACCAAGATTCGACCACATTACTGAAAAAACGCTGGGCTAATCTAGGGATTGAGCTCTTGTATCAAGAAAGGATAGGACATGACGACGAATCGGAAGGATGAGCACATCCGCTATGCCCTTGAACAAAAAAGTTCTTATAATAGTTTTGATGAGGTGGAGTTAATCCACTCCTCACTACCCTTATACGACATAGATGAGATCGATCTTTCGACAGAATTTGCAGGGCGTAAATGGGACTTTCCTTTTTATATAAATGCCATGACAGGCGGTAGTGATAAGGGCAGAGAAATTAATCAAAAATTGGCTCAGGTGGCAGATGCTTGTGGGATTTTATTTGTGACAGGTTCCTACAGCGCTGCCCTAAAGGATCCATCAGATGACTCTTTCTCCGTCAAAACTAGTCACCCTAACCTTCTACTTGGAACCAATATTGGCTTGGATAAGTCTGTTGAACTGGGGCTACAAACGGTCAAAGAGATGAATCCCCTTCTATTGCAAGTCCATGTTAATGTTATGCAGGAATTACTCATGCCAGAAGGTGAACGTCAATTTAGATTATGGCAAAGCAATCTGAAAGATTATGCTAATCAAATCTCAGTTCCTCTTGTTTTAAAAGAAGTCGGCTTTGGCATGGATGTGAAGACCATTGCTAAGGCGTACGAGATGGGGATACGTACGGTTGATTTGTCTGGCCGTGGCGGAACTAGCTTTGCCTATATCGAAAACCGTCGCAGTGGTCAACGGGACTACCTCAATGATTGGGGGCAATCGACCATGCAAACCCTTCTAAATGCCCAAGACTGGAAAGATAAGATGGAGCTTCTGGTAAGCGGAGGTGTTCGCAATCCACTAGACATCATCAAATGCTTGGTCTTTGGAGCCAAGGCGGTTGGACTCTCACGCACCATGTTAGAGTTAGTTGAAAACTACCCAGTGGATGTCGTTATTTCTATTGTTGAAGGCTGGAAGGAAGAACTACGTCTGATTATGTGTGCCCTTAATTGTGCAAGGATTAAGGATTTGCAGCAGGTCGACTATCTCCTGTATGGAAAATTAAAAGAAGCAAAAGATCAACTATAAGGAGGTCGGGATTTTGGTCCCGGTCTTTTTATCATTCCTCAGACTGATGTGACTTTTTGGTTTTGTGATACAATAAAATAGAGAGGACGGTTACATGCGAAAATTTCAAATTTTTCTATTTATTGAAGCTTGTTTATTAACAGGAGCTCTGATTATGATGGTATCAGAGCATTTTCCCCGTTTTCTGCTGATCTTGCTCTTGTTTTTACTGCTGATTCGATACTATACCGGAAGACAGGGGAATAACCTCATATTAGTGGCAGTGAGCATCCTATTTTTCTTTATCATCATGCTCAATCCCTTTGTCATTATGGCTATCTTTGTGGCCTTGATATACAGCCTGTTCTTGCTTTATCCTATGATGAACCAGGAAAGAGAAGATACCAATCTGATTTTTGAAGAAGTTGTGACGGTGAAGAGGGAGAAAAATCGCTGGTTTGGGAATCTCCACCACTTTTCAAGCTACCAGACTTGCCGCTTTGATGATATCAACCTTTTTCGTCTCATGGGGAAGGATACCATTCATCTAGAGCACGTGATTTTGAGCAATCATGATAATGTCATCATCTTGAGAAAGCTAGTCGGCACTACTAGAATTATTGTACCAGTGGATGTAGAAGTCAGTCTTAGTGTTAATTCTCTGTACGGAGATTTAACCTTCTTTGACCAGCCTAAGCGAGCTTTGCGGAATGAACAATTCCATCAAGAAACCAGGGATTATCTCAAGAGTCCCAAGAGTGTCAAGATTCTTTTGACAACTATGGTTGGAGATGTTGAGGTGGTGCGCGGATGAAAAAACAGCCCTATATTTTAATTGGTCTCACCTCATTTCTCTTTGTTGTCTTTCTCTTTCGAAGCATTTTTAAGGTTCTGGATTTAGAGTGGACTTCTCTCTTCCAAGATTTAGAAAAGACAGAAAAAGTCCTATTTCTGGCTTTAATGTTTAGTGCTGCCTTGGCCTTTTTATTAGTCCTATTCTGGACAATTGTTGATGAAATTTCAAAAAGAAGAATCCAAGCAAATCTCAAACGTCTGCTAGCTGGTAAAGATATTGAAAGTCTGGGAGATGCTGATTTAGACGCAAGTTTTAGAAACTTGTCAGGAAAGCTTGGTTTGTTGACAGAAGCTATTCAAAAAGCAGACAATCAGGCCTTGGTCAAAGAAGAAGAAATTATTGAAAAGGAGCGCAAGCGAATCGCGCGTGATTTACATGATACGGTCAGCCAAGAAATTTTTGCTGCCCATATGATTTTATCAGGGCTCAGTCAACAAGCTTTCAAATTAGACAGAGAGAAGATGCAAACACAACTCCAAAGCGTGACTTCCATTTTAGAGACAGCTCAAAGAGACTTGCGCATTCTTCTTTTGCATTTACGACCAATTGAACTGGAACAAAAAAGCTTGGTAGAGGGTATTCAGCTACTCCTCAAAGAGTTAGAAGAAAAAAGTGAATTGAAGGTAAGCTTTAAATATCAGGTAACTGCACTACCTAAAAAGATTGAAGAACATATTTTTCGGATTGTACAAGAATTGATTAGTAATACACTTCGTCATGCCCAAGCTTCATGTCTAGATGTTTACCTTTATCAAACGGAAACGGAATTACAGTTGAAGGTCGCAGACAATGGGCGTGGTTTTCAGCTAGATGATGTTGATGAATTAAGCTATGGTTTACGCAATATCAAAGAACGAGTGGAAGATATGGCTGGGACTATACAATTATTAACAGCTCCCAAGCAAGGTTTGGCAGTGGATATCCGCATTCCCTTGCTTGATTTGGATAGATAAGAGGAAGTAAGATGAAACTATTATTGGTAGATGACCACCAAATGGTGCGTCTGGGTTTAAAAAGTTATTTTGAATTACAAGATGATGTAGAGGTTGTAGGAGAAGCAACCAATGGTGCGGAAGGAATTTCCATGGCCTTGGAGCTTCGTCCAGATGTGATTGTCATGGATATTGTCATGCCAGAAGTCAATGGGATTGATGCAACACTTGCTATTCTCAAAGAATGGCCAGAGGCTAAAATCTTGATTGTGACCTCTTATCTTGACAATGAAAAAATCATGCCAGTCTTGAATGCTGGGGCTAGAGGATATATGCTTAAGACTTCGAGCGCGGACGAATTGCTGCACGCTGTTCGTAAGGTGGCGGCTGGAGAGTTGGCTATTGAACAAGAGGTAAGTAAGAAGGTAGAATACAACCGCAATCACATTGAACTTCATGAGGACTTGACTGCGCGTGAACGGGATGTCCTTCAACTGATTGCCAAGGGTTATGAAAATCAGCGGATCGCGGATGAGCTTTTTATCTCCTTAAAGACTGTAAAAACTCATGTTTCAAACATCCTTGCTAAACTTCAGGTTAGTGACCGCACCCAGGCAGCAGTCTATGCCTTTCAGCATCACTTGGTTGGCCATGAGGATTTTTAGATGAGTATAACAGATTTACTTGTAGAATTAGAAGCAGCAAAAGATCTGAAAAAAGCAGGGCCCATGGAAGCTTATATGCGCCATCAATTTTCCTTTCTAGGTATTCCGGCGCCTGAAAGGAATGCACTCTATAAAAAATACTTTCCAAGTGCGAAAAAAACAAAGGTTATCGATTGGGACTTTGTAGAGGCTTGTTGGGATAAAGAGGCTAGAGAATACCAATATGTAGGCGCCAACTATTTGAAAGCTATGCAAACTTATTTGACGGAGAGCGATTTGCCCAAGCTTGAGCGCCTAGTCGTGACCAAGTCCTGGTGGGATACGATAGATATTCTAGATCGAGTAGTAGGGAGTTTGGTGTATGACAATCCAGAACTGGGAGAAATCATCCTCCAATGGAGCCTATCAGACAATATCTGGCTGAGACGAGTCGCTATTGATCACCAGTTGTTAAGAAAAGCCAAAACGAATGTCCGACTGATGGAAAAAATCCTACTAAACAATCTGGACCAGACAGAATTTTTTATCAATAAAGCCATCGGCTGGGCTCTAAGAGACTACTCTAAGACCAATCCAGAATGGGTAGCAAGTTTCATCGAAAAAAACAAGGAAAGAATGGCTGAACTTAGTATCAAAGAAGCAAGCAAGTACCTCAAACAGCCCTAAAAACTCATGTCTGACCAGAAAAAACCATAATAGGCGGTAGCTAGTAGAACTTGTTAACAACAAGATAGTAGAGAGTATCATCTCGAGAAAGATGTCTGTCAAATAAACCTAGCGCTGTTGTTCAGACTGCAAAAAGAGACAAATGATTTAGACCAGTAAGTTAGAGGACTAATACTCAATGAAAATCAAAGAGCAAACTAGGAAGCTAGCCGCAGGTTGCTCAAAGCACTGCTTTGAGGTTGCAGATAGAACTGACGAAGTCAGCTCAAAACACTGTTTTGAGGTTGTGGATAGAACTGACGAAGTCAGTAACCATACCTACGGCAAGGTGAAGCTGACGTGGTTTGAAGAGATTTTCGAAGAGTATAAGTCCTTTTATAGTGGGTTGAATCTAGAATAGTACACTATGACTGCTAAAAAATATTTCTAGAAGTGTTCTAGAATCCGTAGCGTACTATTCTAGGTTCAATCTACTATATTTGACTCTAGCAGGTGTAATCGATGGCATCCCTCGGTGCTATCTCATATTTTTACAAGAAAACACCATTTTAAGCCTATAAAATCAAAAAGAGCAGAAATTTTCAGTGTGCGATCACCTATAGTATAGGATTTATTAAAAACTCTTCCCTTAGCTTCTTAGAACATAAGAAGATTCATTGATTGACTGGTAAATTAAAAATAGATACTTGGACTAGCAGCTTTCTTAAGTGGTTTGTCAATAAAAAGTGTAGGTTGATTTTTCTTGAGTAGTAAAAGATTCAAGAAAATTTAGGGTCACTCCTGTTCTTTGATAAAAACTCCATTCATATATTTTTTCTTTCATTCTGAAAACTTAGTGTAAATTTTCTGTTTTTTTGAAATTTTGTGTCTTAAAAGGTCCAGTGAAGAAAACTATGTGTGTAGAATCTGATTTTACTGAATTTTTAGATAACTATATTAAGTTATAAAAGACATTATATATGTAGTTTTTGGTTTATAAAATACTTGAAAGTTCAAAAGTTCTTTTAATTGACTATTTTCTAAAAGAGATGTATAATTGAACTGTATGTAAAAGACATGCAGTTATTTTAAAAAAAGGAGATAATGTAATGTATTTTAATCGTAAAAATGCAGAGCAGAAGAACTGGCGAATGATCAAAAAAGGAAAACATTTCTTGTTTGGTTGTTCGCTTGTCTTTGCAGTTGGTGCAGCCTTGGTAGCTCCAACGGTTAAGGCCGACACAGCTGATACTGGGGAGGTAGAGACTAAAACTGCCAACTCAGCTGCTGAAGCAAGCTCTAGTGACGAAGTAGGAACGTATAAAGCACCAGCAGTGGAGGTATCAACAACTTCACCAGTGGTTGCCGAACATCCTACAAGTTCAGAAGCTACCTCAGCAAAAACAGCTAAGGAAGCAGATGGAGTTCAGCTTCCTTCATTGACAGTGGTAGCAGATTCTTCAGCTTTGACAGATGAAGAAAAAGCAAATGTAGTGGCAGCTGTTAAGGGTGTGAATCCTACTGCGACTGATGTTCAAGTCCAAGCAGATGGATCAGTAGTTGTTACTTTTGCAGATGGTTCAACTGCAAACTTGACAGCAAGTCAAACTGTTAAAGTGGCAGCTCCAGCAGAAACTTCAGCCACTCAACCTAAGTCAAGAAGCCGTCGAGCAGCAGGACAAGAACGTGCTCAAGATCGCTCTTCGGAAGAGAAAGACATCAAGTACGTTTATAAAGACAGAACTGCTACAGTAAACGATGGAGATCCAACTCAACGTGCTAAGATCGAGTACAGACAGCTGGGAGACTATGAGGTAGTCGATGGAAAAACAGTGGCTACAGACCCATCTGGTCAAGGTCGTCCAGTCTTGGAGTGGACGGTAACCTTTAACGAGGCTCAGTACGATAAGATGGGAGGATACTACTACTTTACAATCCCTAAAAATGTATCTGATCCTTATAAAGTTGTGACAGAATATAACAACGGCGCTTACGGCCCCCGCGATGGCTGGGTGGATGGAAATGTTACACCAGGTGGTTCGCCGTCTGCAGAAGGTCAGCAGTTTATCGATGCTGGTAATAAACTTGAGTGGCGTGTCAAGAATACCGTTGGGGGAGACTACAACAACGTAAATGGTCTTAGCGGTGTCATGAACAACACTAAAAAGGTTTATGTCCTTAGTTATGGTAACAACACTAAGGCGCGCATGGTTACTATTAAGTACCGTACTGTAGTTGAAGACCCATCACAGACCATTTCTTATATTGCTGGAGTTGAATCTAAAACAGGCTTACCACGAAACAACTGGTATGCTATCTCAGGTAAATATGATAAGCAACTGGTTAGTCAGGTTGCTGCACCAAGTGTGACTCCAAACTTGACCAACACCTCTGTCAACGTTCCTGTTCAAACTGTAGCTTCAACTTCAAGCACTCTTTCAGGAACAGGGGTTCCAGGTGCAACTATTAAGATTTATATCGATGGTCAAGAGCAAAACATCGGCAATGTCACTGTTGACAGTAGCGGTAACTGGACTACAGGTGAGCTTCCAACAGCCTTGAACAACAACCAAGGTGATGGTACAACTATCAAACCACGTCAAACAGTAGAGGTAAGCCAAGTAGTTAACGGTGAAGAAAGTAGCCGTCGTACTGTACCAGTATCTGTTGGTGTAACAACTGTTGAACCTTCAAGCTTGACTACTAACCAAGCTGCAGTTGTAGCAGGACAAAAAGAGGTTACTCTTAAGGTTCCTCATGATGCAGGGATCGCTTACTTCCGCTACACAGATACTTCAGGTCAAGTTCTAGAAATCCCAGTTAAACGTGACAGTACCTCAGCTGCATGGACATCACAAAAATCAGACAAAGCAACTGTCAAATCAGTTGAGCACGGTAAGTTCCAAGACACGATTGTCCTTACAATGGCTGACAAGATTGCAGGTGTTGAAGTAGCAGCTATTTCAAACGTGGTAGAAGGTGGTTTCTCAAGTGTGGCTGACTGGCAATCACGCTCAGTAGAAAACCAAGCTCCAACTATTGCATCAGCAGTTGAAGGAAACACAAAAACTGTTCAACAAGGTGCTCAACTTGACCTTGCATCTCTTGTTACAGTAGCAGATAAAGAAGATGATGCCCAAGCAACCCTAGGTGATAAGGTTCATGCTGAAGTTGTCTCAGTAAATGGAAACACTGCAACTAAGACAGTTGATACAAATACCCAAGGCACTTACACAGTTAAGTATAAAGCTGTTGATAGCCAAGGTAAAGAGTCAGGTGAGATTGAAGTTACTGTAGTTGTAACTCCAGCACGTGAAAACGTAGCTCCAACAGTAGAGATTCCTTACTCAGATCCAGCTCCAAACAAAAAAGAAGTTTATCTTTATACTGGTGAAGATGCAGATGTTGATATCACATTTAATGACGATTCTGGAAAAATTAAATCAGCTTCACTTAAAAAAGGTGGAAATATTGCCCTAAATAATATTGATGGGAATCCAGATAAACAAGATAATGAATATGGATACACTGTAACAGCAATTAATTCTGAAACAGCTACGCCTGCGAAAATTAAAGTAACAGGACAAGTTTCTGGCATATCGGCAGAAAAATTACCGAAAACAGAAAACGATTCTTTAGATCTTGTAACGCGTTTTGCAACTGCAACTGATACTGATGGAGAATTAATCAATAATACTGCGGTAAAAACTAAGAAAAATGGAGAGGTTGTTGGTTCTTACTTAACCGACCCAGGTGCAGTAACTTTCGTATTAAAAGCACAAACTAAGAAATATGATATTAAGGTTCCAGAGGAAAAACTTCCTGTAGCAGATGCTAATAATGTTACTGATAAAGAGTTTGAGAAAATTAAAGAGAAAGTTAAAGTTGAATATTCTCAAAACAATCCAGATGCACGTTTAGCTGACAAAAAAGGTCAAGAAGTAGAAGATGCTTCAAAAGTTGTTGATAAAGTAGAAAAAGAAGGAAACAATGTTGTTGTAACCTATAAAGATGGTTCTAAAGATACAAAACCATTGACTGATTTTGCACGTACGAATGTTGCACCAACAGTAGAGATTCCATATTCAGATCCAGCTCCAAACAAAAAAGAAGTTTATCTTTATACTGGTGAAGATGCAGACGTTGATATCACATTTAGCGACGATTCTGGAAAAATTAAATCAGCTTCACTTAAAAAAGGTGGAAATATTGCCTTAAATAATATTGATGGGAATCCAGATAAACAAGATAATGAATATGGATATACTGTGACAGCAATTAATTCTGAAACTGCTACACCTGCAAAAATTAAAGTAACAGGTCGAGTTTCAGGTTTAGAAGATAGACTTCCAAAAACAGAAAACGACTCTTTAGAGCTTGTAACACGTTATGCAACAGCAACAGATACAGATGGTGCAGAGATTTCTAATAATGCAACCAAAACTAAGAAAAATGGAGAGGTTGTTGGTTCTTACTTAACTGATCCAGGTGCAGTAACTTTCGTATTAAAAGCACAAACTAAGAAATATGATATCAAAACTCCAGCATCGGCTGATAAAGTAACCGTATCAGATGCTAGCAATGTTACTGATAAAGAGTTTGAAAAAATCAAAGAGAAAGTTAAAGTTGAATATTCTCAAAACAATCCAGATGCACGTTTAGCTGACAAAAAAGGTCAAGAAGTAGAAGATGCTTCAAAAGTTGTTGATAAAGTAGAAAAAGATGGCAACAATGTTGTTGTAACCTATAAAGATGGTTCTCAAGATACAAAACCATTGTCAGAATTTGTAAACGTAGCTCCAACAGTTGAACTTCCATACTCAAATCAAGCTAAGAAAGAAATCTATGTTTATACAGGTGAAAACACTGATTTAACATTCAAAGCATCAGACAACACTGCTGTTAAAGATATGTATGTACGTGGTCCTGGTGGTATTGGAAAAGATAATACGGCAGATTACGGTTTCACAACTGGAAAAATCGAGAATTCAGCAGTCACTCATGGTGATGGTACTGTATCAGGTTCTACAGCTACTATTAAGATGACAGGTGTTACAACACTTAAAGCTCCAAACCATTGGACAAGTTTTGTTGTTGCTAAAGATAATAATGATGCAGAATCAACTACTGATTTTAGAGCATTAGATCAAAACCCTAATGCAACTCAGACACCAGGATATGTTCACTTCATCGTTAAATCTCAAACAGATAAGTACGATATTGCAACTCCAGCTCCAGCTGATAAAGTTGAAGTAGCAGATCCAACGAAAGTAACAGACGCTGAGTTAGATAAAATCAAAGAAAAACTTCAACTTGAGTACAACAAGAAAAATGACGATGCGAATATCGCAAAAGATACTCCAGTTAATAAAGATGGTAAGATTAAATCAGTCACAAAAGATGCAGATGGAAATCTTGTCGTAACCTACACAGATGGTTCTACAGATAAAAAACCACTAACAGAATTTGTAACTAAAAAACCAACAACACCAGATACAGAAGCCCCAGC
>NZ_JAPVZN010000005.1:0-153685 GCF_041432385.1 Streptococcus sp. 27098_8_91 | reverse complement strand
TTGCACCTTTCAAGCAGATATCATGCAATATCTACTGTTATGCGGTATTAGCTATCGTTTCCAATAGTTATCCCCCGCTACCAGGCAGGTTACCTACGCGTTACTCACCCGTTCGCAACTCATCCGGAGAAGCAAGCTCCTCCTTCAGCGTTCTACTTGCATGTATTAGGCACGCCGCCAGCGTTCGTCCTGAGCCAGGATCAAACTCTCATTAAAAGTTTGAGTTCTCACTCATTTCTGTCACTGACAGATTTATTGTTTTTTTCATTGTTCAGTACTACAACCTATTGTTGTAGTGCCCTGCACATTGGTTCGTCTTGTTCAGTTTTCAAAGGTCTTTGCCACTCACTTCTCTCAAGTGACAACTATATTAGTATATCACAGTCGCTTTCGCTTGTCAACACTTTTTTGAAACTTTTTTTAATTTTTTTCATCTAGTGTTTCATCTGTAACATACTATAGTCCGTACGGGATTCGAACCCGTGTTACCGCCGTGAAAAGGCGGTGTCTTAACCCCTTGACCAACGGACCGGAGTTGTTATTTTCAACTCTTACTATTATACCGACTTTTCTTACTTTGTCAACACCTTTTTTGAACTTTTTTTCATTTCTCCTGAATTACTTCCTTCAGCTCTCTGAGAAGGGCTTTGCGGCCTTTAAATCGTTCGTCTGCCCAGAGTTTTGGTTAATTTTTTTTCTTACAATAATTGTTTTTTATGAAGTACATATCATTTTTTTGAAAACATTTCTTCATATTACTCAAGTAACTGTTACATTCTTATTTTCAGAAAATTTGAATCATTTCCTCTAAGAGAGCATTAACATAGGTAAACTTGTATTTTGTTTTCTATATATAGAAATCTTTGATTTAAATTAGAGTTCCCACAACTTTTTTTAAAAAAAACAGAGAAAACTTGCGCTTCCTCTGTTTATAGTATGTATGATGATTAATTTTCTTCACTCATTTTTGATTTTACTTCATCATAAGATAGTGCATGTGATTCCTCTTCTATTGTTTCAGGCATCTTTCCTATTTCGTATAGAGATTTAATTTGTGTACTATCCAATGTTTCGTATTTCAATAATGCTTCTGCAATCAGCTTGTGAGTTTCACGATTTGACTGGATAATTTCAGCAGCTTTGTTTCGTGCTTCATTCAATAATGAACGAACTTCTTCGTCAATTTCATAAGCTGTTTGTTCTGAAATTGATTTTTGAGGGCTTTGTGCACCAAACATAGCATGATTTCCTTCATATTGTACTGGACCAAGTTTTTCACTCATACCATACTCAGTAACCATAGCACGCGCCATCTGAGTCGCTTGTTCGAAGTCATTAGATGCTCCAGTTGTTTGGACGTTAAAGATAATCTCTTCAGCTACACGTCCACCCATTAAGCCAGCTAATTGCTCTTTCATATCTTCTTTAGATAAAAGCATTTGGTCTTCTTTAGGAAGTGCAATCATATATCCGCCTGCACGTCCACGTGGTACTATGGTAACTTTATGAACAACACGGGCATTTGACAATACTAGACCGACAATGGTGTGTCCTGCCTCATGGTAGGCAACCAATTCACGTTCTTTTTGTGAAACTGTCTTGTCTTTCTTAGATGGTCCAGCGATAACACGATCTTCAGCTTCATCAATATCAGAAGCATCAATCACTGATTTATTACGACGAGCTGCAACTAAAGCTGCTTCATTCAATACATTTTCCAAATCGGCACCAACAAAACCTGGAGTTTGTTGTGCTACCAATTTCAAATCTACATCTTCAGCTAAAGGTTTATTTCTAGCATGGACTTTCAGAATTGCTTCGCGTCCTTTAACATCTGGACGACCAACCAATACTTTTCTGTCAAAACGACCTGGACGAAGAAGAGCTGGATCTAGAACATCTGAACGGTTGGTTGCCGCAATAACAATGATTCCTTCATTTCCTTCAAAACCATCCATTTCAATCAAGAGTTGGTTTAGGGTTTGTTCACGTTCGTCGTTACCTCCACCTAAACCGACACCACGTTGGCGACCAACAGCATCGATTTCATCTATAAAGATAATGGCTGGTGCTGCTTTTTTAGCGTCCTCAAATAGAGAACGGACACGGCTTGCACCAACACCGACGAACATTTCTACAAAGTCAGAACCTGAAATACTAAAGAATGGTACACCAGCTTCTCCTGCAACTGCTTTAGCAAGTAATGTTTTACCAGTTCCCGGAGGTCCTTCTAAGAGAACACCAGCTGGGATACGAGCACCTAATTTTGTAAAGCGTTTTGGATCTTTTAAAAATTCAACAACTTCAACAAGTTCTTGTTTTTCTTCCTCTGCGCCTGCAACATCTGAGAAGCGAACTTTGATATCTTCTTTGTTAGCAGCTTTAGCTTTACTTCGACCAAAGCTCATTGGATTTCGTCCATTATTTCCTCCCATATTGCCCATCATTGAGAATAGGAAGAAGAATAAGATACCAAATGGTACGATAGACACTAGGATGTTAATCCACATGCCACTTGAACTCTCATGTTTCACTTCAATTTGTGTTTGATGTTCACCTGCTAACTTTTGTAAATCAGCAACAGTGGTATCTGATGGTAGGATAATGCTAGTAAATTTTTCTACCTTTGTAGCAGAAGGAGTGAAAAATTGAATCCCAGTTTCCTTCTTTTCTGTTTTTGCAGTTTTGTATTCACCTGATACCTCAATAACACTACCGTTTGGTTGATAGGTCATTTCTTTTACGTTATCATTGGTAATTTCCTGCACCAATTCTGAGTACTTGATTTGTTGACTATGGCCAGCAGATCTGCCAGCAAAAAAATACTGGAATCCTGTCACTAGCAAGAAAATCATCAACAAATAAAGGAATGGATTTTTTATGAAACCATTATTTTGTTTTTGCATTCAAACACTTACCCTTCTATTTTGAGTAAACTTCCTCTTTCAATACACCTACATAAGGAAGGTTACGATAGTTTTCATTATAGTCTAAACCGTAGCCTACAACAAATTCATTTGGAATTGTAAAACATGTATAATCTGCTTCGATTTCTACAGTACGGCCTTCTGGTTTATCTAACATAGTCACAATCTTAACAGATGCCGCTTCTCTTGCAGTAAACATATCTCTCAAACTCTTCAAGGTTTGACCAGTATCAATAATATCTTCTACAAAGACAACATGTCGACCTTTAATATCTTGAGTTACGTCTTGTTTAATATTAATGACACCACTACTTACAGTCCCACCATGATAGCTAGAGACCATCATAAAGTCCATTTCAAGATGTGTATCAATATATTTCACCAATTCTGCCATAAAAGGAATAGAACCTTTTAGAATTCCAACTAAAATCGGATTTTTTCCCTCATAATCTTTTGTCAACTGAGCACCCAATTTTTTAGCTGCTTCTGTAATTTCATCTTGTGAAATCAAAATTTTCTTGATATCTTTTTCTAACATGATTTTACCTATCTATTTTTTCTATATAAAGTACAGTGTTCATTATATCATTTTTCATTTTTTTACTCAAATCACTAGTTTCAATTCCTAAAACTGAACAAATTTGATCTGATTGCTCAATGATTATCACTTTTTCCCGTTTTTCTATAGGGATTTTTAAATCAATAAAAAGTCGTCTTAGTTTTTTTCGATGTCCATTTTTTATCAGATAGTCACCTGAATGACGGTGCCGTAAAATTAAGGATGTTTCCCGTGAAACATATATTTTTTGAACTCTATCTCCTTCTAAAGGAAGTCCAAATGAAAATAGATATCCTTCATAGTGAACTTGGTTTAGATAGTCTAACACACACTCATTGTTTTTTTCATCAGACTTTGGTCTGATTTTACAAATCTGAAAGTGATCGTATTCCTTTACAAGCTCATAACCATTTTTTAAACGATGGCGATACTGACTCTTGATTTTCAATATATGGTGGATCTGTTTAAATTGTTCTCTTGTTACATTTAAGTTTGCAAATTGACCAATATAGTGTTGCAATAAAACTCGTTGTGTTTCCTCTGAAAAAGATAAGAATTGAGTTAAATCTTCCACATCTACTGTTTGAGATAATTCACCGATAGCTGTCTGATAGTCAGATACCTCTTTTCCAAATTCTAGCAAAGCTTTTCTAACTTGAAGATTCTCTGTTTCAAGCTGCGGTAAATAGAGATTGCGAACACGGTTGCGAAAATAGTGATTTTCCTGATTTGTTCCATCCTCAAAATGTTCAATTTCAGGAAATTCCTTCTTATAAAAGGAGAGCAAGGGACGAATCAATTCTCCTTTATCAAACTCTTGTCTTTCTTTAATAGCTGATAAATGGTGTAATCTACCCCCTCTTATCAATCGCATGAAAATCGTCTCGACCTGGTCATCTGCATGATGAGCCGTTACAAGAGCACTAGAGGATGTTTCTCTCATCACATCTCTAAAAAATTCATAGCGAAATTGACGAGCTCTCGATTCTGTAAAAACTCCAGAGAAGTTAGCTACATAAATCGGAAATCCAACTTGTTCAGCTAGTTTTCTTAATTCATGTTCTTCATTGTCTGACTCTGGTCGTTGTTTATGATTGACATGGACTAAAAAAATCTCAATACCAAGTTCCTTTTTATAAGTTGATAGAAGATGAAAGAGAAACATCGAATCAAGTCCACCAGATAAGGCTATTACAACTTTTGAATGATCTTTAAAATAACCTTTTTCTAGAAAATGATTTAAAAAATTTTGGTCTGTCATTTCAGGACCTCATAGACATCCTTGGCAATTTTAGAAATGGTATCATAATCTGAATTTTTGGTAAAGATTGAAATGATGAAAGGAGACTCTGAATAAACAATAGCAGTGTCATGCTTGTATTCGTCTGCATCCCCAATTTTATGGGCTACCTTAGCAGAAATATCTTTCGCAATCCTCTGATTATCAAAGGACGTTTGTGATAGAGATTCTAAAACAAAAGCATTCTGATTATAAATAGCCTCCATAACTTGACCAGCCATTTTAGCTGATGCTAACTTATCTGTTACGTTCCACTCTTCACCTGAAATTTTAGCCATCTCCTTTTTAAAGGTCTCATCTGACTTGTTGGTAACATAATATCCAAGAATGTTGTGAGCTACATTGTCAGATTCTTTCGCTGTCTTTGTAATTAAATCTTTGAGAGTGTAGTCTTTATTGTCCGCTGTTTTAGGGAGACTTCCACTTCCTTCCGGTTTATAAGAACCAGGAAAATCATTTACTTCAGAAACGTACTTCAATTTCGTGTCAAGTTGGTAATCACCTTGATTGATTTTTTCTTGAACATAATAAAGATAAGGCAATTTCATAACACTAGCAGCGTACATTTTTTGATTTTCATTAATGCCAGCTTCCTTACCTGTACTCAATTGTTTAACATAAATAGAAAACTGTTCATTTTGATAATTTTCAGTCAGTAACTCTTGTACTTTCTGGATACGATTATCATCTTGAGAAATATAATCACTAGAAACCCAACCAATTTGATTGATATGTAAAAATTCCCGTCCCTCAGCAAACACTGACATATCCACTTCAACCTCTTGATAAGGAGCTAAAGTAGTTGTTTTTTCTATTTGATCATAGGGACTATTGTAAATGAAAAATCCAGGTTCTAACCATACTTTTTGGGATAGAGAATTTATTTTTGATGCATCATATAGAAGTCTTTTGTCTGCAGCAACAAACTGATTATTAGATAATTTAAAGACAGGCTGACCTTGTCCATTTAACCGCCATTCTATCACGGATAATATTGTCTCTGCATTGACTTTCCCTGACTCTTTTATCAAATCATCTGAAGCATAAATGGACGTTTCACCATAAAATTTTGGAGATTCTATAGTATCTTGATAATAAAAATGATACGGAGCATGAGTTAAGGAATAAACTTCTTGATTTGGAATGATAACTGGATTCTCAGTGCTTACTACTTGGACACTTTTAAAGAAAATAGGAAGTAGTAATATCACTAAAAATTTACGCATTCTTCTTTTCCTCTTCTTCCTGAAGTCGTAACAGATGATTTTTTTGAGCTAACTCTTCTAATTTTTCATCTGATTGACTTAAAAATTGTTCAACAATATCTAATAAATTTTCCATATTCTATTACCTAGGAAGCAAGTCCGGAATGGTGTATACTTCCTCCCATGATTTTGAATAATAATATTTAGCACGCAAATATTTAGCTGCGTAAGTTTCGTCCTTTAGTTTTGTTGCAAGATTTGATTCTTTATCTTTTTCATCGCTCAATTCTTGATACTGTTTTTTCAGATTGGCTAACTGTTGGCGACGTTCGAGTAGTTGCTGATAACTTTGAGTCAAATTATAGGTTGGTAGAATGAACAACAACATAATCAAAATCAAAACCCAGCCCATAAAACGATTTCGTCTTTGTCGTTCTTCCATCAAGTATTTACGACGTTGGTGTTCATTTTGAATAAAAGAATTATTCATTTGCACAATTTTTTTATACATCGTTTTCTACCCTTGTTTCGCTGATAATTTCATACATACCTGCAGCATCTTCTTTTTTAGTGCTATCTTTCATTTCTAACACTTTTACGAGCAACAATTTATTTCCAAAACGAATTTCAACTTGGTCATTGATTTTTAAATCTGTAGAGCTCTTAGCAAGAATACCATTTACCTTGATACGTCCCTTATCTGCAACTTCTTTAGCAACTGTGCGGCGCTTAATAATTCTTGATACTTTTAAATATTTATCTAATCTCATCTTTATTACCTCAAATTATTATTGTACCATTTTTCTCCCTTTTATAGAAGAAAAATGTCATACCTAATTTGACTCTTTTGCATTTTTTATAGCCACTAGGGATTCAGCAAAAGTCAACAATCCTTCTAAAATTTCATAATCTTTTTTATTTCGAATATCAAATACAACTTCAATTAAACCTTGATTTTCTGAAATATTGGCCTTCAAACTTGTCTGAGATAGAGCCTGGAAATAATCTTGTGTTAAAAATAGTTGCTGCGAAATTTTTTCAAATTGAATGACAAGTTTATTATTTTTTCTTTCAACACGATTGACAAATACTTTATCAAGGTAAGCTTTTACTAATCCAATTTCTAAAAGATAAGCAACTACATCAGGATATTCTCCAAAACGGTCGATCAACTCATCTTGTAATTCTTCGTAGTTGACACGATTGTCAATTTGACGAATTCTCTTGTAAATTTCAATTTTATGCCGTTCATCTGAAATGTACTCATCCGGAAGATAAGCATCAATTTGTAAAATTAACTCAGCATTTCCTTTTTCACGTTTCTTGTCAGTTCCATTTTTCTTAGCAATTGCTTCTTCTAGTAACTGAGAATACAACTCAAACCCAACAGAATCAATAAAACCAGACTGTGAACTTCCTAAAAGATTCCCAGCTCCACGAATGGATAAATCACGCATAGCGATTTTGAAACCAGAACCTAGTTCAGTAAAACCTTTGATGGCCTCTAATCTTTTCTCAGAAACTTCTGTCAAGGTTTTATCTGGACGATACATGAGATAAGCATAGGCAATTCGATTACTACGACCAACCCGACCTCTTAATTGATACAAGGTTGACAATCCCATATGATCTGCATTTTCAATAAATAAAGTATTTGCATTTGGAATATCAACTCCTGTTTCAATGATTGTAGTGGTTACTAAAATATCATATTCACCTTCAATAAAATCAAGTAGCGTATTCTCCAAACGAATTTCACTCATTTGTCCATGAACAAAGCCAATCGAAGCTTCTGGAATCAACTCTTGTAACTCTGAAACCTTCTTTTCAATCGTGTCAACTTTGTTGTAAAGATAGTAAACCTGACCACCACGATCCATTTCTCTCAATATAGCATCACGAATGACACGATCATTCTGTTCAAGAACATAGGTTTGAACAGGATATCGATTGGTTGGAGGAGTTTCGATGACTGATAAATCTCGGATACCTAACATAGACATGTGGAGGGTTCTAGGAATTGGTGTAGCTGTCAAGGTTAAGACATCAACCTTCTTTTTTAATTCCTTCAAAGCTTCTTTATGCTTAACACCAAAACGTTGCTCTTCATCAATAATCATCAACCCCAAATCAGCAAACTCAACATCTTTAGATAAAACTCGATGAGTTCCTATCAAAATATCTACTTGACCTTTTTTCAATTTTTCAAGTGTCTCAGTCTGCTCTTTTTTACTTCTAAAACGACTCAAAACATCCACATTGACAGCAAATTGTTCAAATCTTTCCTTAAAATTACTGTAATGTTGCTGAGCAAGAACGGTTGTTGGTACTAAAACAACAACCTGTTTATGATCATTGACAGCCTTAAATGCAGCTCGCATAGCTACTTCTGTCTTACCAAATCCAACATCTCCAACTAAAAGTCGGTCCATCGGTTGAGAAGTCTGCATATCCTTTTTAATTTCATCTATACTTCGAAGTTGATCTTCAGTTTCAACATAAGGGAAAGCCTCATCAAAAGCAACCTGATCTTCATCATCTTTTGAAAATGCATATCCTTTAAGTTGACTTCTCTCGGCATATAACTTAATCAAGTCATCTGCAATATCTTCAACTTGACTCTTTACTTTTTGCTTGGCTTTTTTAAAACGTCCATCGTTAAGTTTGTTTAACTTTGGAGCCTTACCATCACTAGAGACATACTTAGAAAGAGTCTGTATTTGCTCTACAGGGATGGAAATACGGTCTCCATTTTCATATAGGACACTTACATAGTCTCTATGAATTCCTTTGATTTCAATCGTTTCAATCCCTAAATATTGACCAATACCATGAATTTGATGAACAACATAATCTCCTTTTTGAAGCTCATTATAATCCTTTAATCGCTCAGCATTGCTAATATTTTGTCTGTGATACTTGCGTTTAATCTTCTTTTTAAAAATTTCATATTCAGTGATAAATACAAGATTCTCATCTACAAAATGAAATCCATGACGAAGATTTCCTTCAACAAGATTAACAGTTCCTTTACAGATTTCACTTTCATTACTATTATCAACTTTAATATCATATTCATCAAGAATCGTTGACAGTTTCTTTAGTTCAGTTTTGCTACTTGATTGAAGAACAGTCGTATACTTCAATTTTTTATAACGTTCAATTTCTTCTTTCAGAAAAGAAAACTGATTAAAGAACTCCTGCATAGGATATTGATTGAACTGATACAGATGATGAAATTTTAGATTTCCAAGCCCTTTTTGGAAATTTGAAAAGAAACTAGCTGGTAAATATTTTTTGAATTGACTTTCTACATCAGCAAAATATTGTAAACTTGACACTGTTTTACTATTTTGTAAATCTTCTGTAAAGTAACTAGCAGTTTCCTTATCAAAAGCATCGTACTGATTCATGATTTTTTGAAAATCATCAAAGATAATGGGCACTTTATTCAAATAATCTATCAGTGTCCACTGTTTTTTATAAAAATTAGATAAAAACTTACGAATATCAGCATGAAGAACTTGCTCTTTCATGCAACTAAAAACTTCTTCTAAGTAAGACTTTAAAGTTGGAGAAAGTGCCTTATCAATCTCATGTTCTAAAAATTTCTGACCACGATGATAATCTTCAAAAGTTAGTAAAATATCACTTGCTGGATATATCAGTACTTTAGACTGACTGTCTTTAGAAAGCTGAGTTTCAGTATCAAATTCTCTTATACCATCAATTTCATCACCAAAAAATTCTATCCGGTAAGGAGATAGTTGAGAAGTTTCAAAGATATCCAAGATATCTCCACGAAGGCTAAATTCTCCCTGACTTTGAACTTGTGTAACCTTCTTATAACCAAGGGAAATCAAGTGATTTTTTAATTCTCTTTGTTCGCATTCTTGGCCCACTTGAAGTTCTAAGATACTATCATCAAAAACTTGAGGATTTGGTAAGAATACCCGACTAGCTGCGACGTTACAAACTAAAATCCCTTTTTGAGACTTATCTCTTAGAAAACGCAAAGCTTCAACCCGAGAAAAAATCTTTTCCTGAGATGATACCAAAAATTCGACCATTGGTGAATCATCTACTAGAAATGGATAAACTAGATCCGAACCTAGTATAGAGATTAGATCATTGACCAGACGCTCAGCCTCTCCATATGTAGAAGTCATCACTAAAACCTTATCCTGACTCTTCAGACTACTAGCAATAGCTAAAGATTTTGCTGATCCAGAAAGACCTAGCAATAATTGTCTTTGTTTCTGTGGTAGGTTCTCATGCCAAGATAGAATTTGTTTATTCTCTAAAAAGAAATCGATTAATGCCATTTCATTACCCATTATATTTCTGCATCGTCTTTTCAAAGTTTTTCTCTTGTAAATAATAATTTACAGCATCGTCAACCTTGTCAACAGACTGTAAAATACCTATATAGTCATCCTTGTCAAATTTACTCAAAACGTGGTGAACAACAGACATTCCTTTTTTAGGTCTACCGATACCAATCTTTACACGATTGAAAACCTGTGTACCAATATGTTGGATAATTGACTTGATGCCATTATGACCGCCAGCTGATCCTTTAGCGCGAAGACGAATTTTTCCGACTTCCATGTCAAGATCATCGTAAATAATCAGTAAATCTTCAATATCTAAACCATAGTAGGTTAATAAAGCATGAACAGCTTTTCCACTTTCATTCATAAAAGTCGTCGGTTTCACCAGATAAATTTTTTCCCCATTAAGGAAAAATGAAGCTAGTTCAGCTTGGAATATCTTATCGTGTGTAAAGGTAACATTCTGTTTTTTTGCTAGTTGGTCAATCAGCATAAAGCCAACATTATGTTTAGTTTCAAAATATTTATCTCCTGGATTTCCCAATCCTACAAGTAATTTTGTCATTTAAATTTCCTTTCAAAAGTCAAAAGGGTTGGAATTTTTTTCCAACCTAATTAACATTATTTTAAATATTGATTAAACGTTAAAGCGGAATTCCATAATATCGCCATCTTGCACGACATATTCTTTTCCTTCTTCACGCAAACGTCCTGCTTCTTTTACAGCCTTTTCAGAGCCGTATTTTACCAAATCATCATAAGACATGGTCACTGCACGAATAAAACCTTTTTCGAAGTCAGAGTGGATGATACCAGCCGCTTGAGGAGCTTTCATGCCACGTTTAAAGGTCCAAGCACGAACCTCTTTTTCACCAGCTGTAAAGTAAGTTCCAAGTCCTAGTAGGTGATAAGCAGCTCGAGTCAACTTATCCACACCTGATTCTGTCAAACCAATGGCTTCAAGAAACTCTTTTTTATCTTCATCGTCTAACTCAGAAATTTCTTCTTCAGCACGCGCAGAAATGACTACTACCTCTGCATTTTCTGTTGCTGCGAATTCACGAATTTGTCTCACATAATCGATAGATTCTGGGTCTCCAACCACATCCTCATCAACGTTAGCTACATAAAGAACTGGTTTCGTTGTCAAGAGAAAGAGTCCTTTAACTACTTTTTGCTCTTCATCTGTAAATTCAATGGTACGAGCTGATTTTCCATCTTCAAGAACAGGTTTAATCTTTTGGAGAACGTTAAATTCTGCAACTGATTCCTTATCTTTTTGCGTACGCGCCATTTTTTCTACACGCGCATAGCGTTTATTGACTGATTCTAAATCAGCAAGAATCAACTCTAGGTTAATGGTATCAATATCTGCTAGCGGATCCACAAAGGCATCTTCACGACCTTGCTCACGCATGACATTTTCATCATCAAAGGCACGAACCACATGAACAATCGCATCAACTTCACGGATGTTTGCCAAGAATTTATTCCCAAGACCTTCTCCTCTTGATGCTCCTTTTACAATCCCTGCAATATCTGTAAATTCAAAGGTTGTTGGAACTGTCTTTTTAGGAGTAATCATTTCCGTCAATTTTTGGAGGCGTTCATCTGGAACTTCTACCATTCCAACGTTTGGATCAATGGTCGCAAAAGGATAGTTTGCAGCCTCTGCTCCTGCTTTTGTAATTGCATTAAATAGGGTTGATTTACCAACGTTTGGTAAACCTACAATACCTGCTGTTAAAGCCATAGTTTCTCATTCTCCGTTCACATTTCAATCTTCAATATTATAACACAAAAAGGGAAAACTTGCTAACTCTCTTATGATGGGGGGTTAGTCTATGATTTTACTCATTTTTCTTTCAAAGTCATAGCGACTCATCATGACCACATGATCACAATTGCTACATTTTATTTTGATATCTGCACCAACACGGGTAATTTCCCAGCGATTTGCCTTTTTGCCTGTTGATTTGATTGTACAAGCGTGTGGTTTTTTCATTTCAACAAAATTTCCAACTTGATACATAGTTAATCTCCTTTTCTATTTTTGATTATATCATAAAAGAGGCGAGCTAGGCTCAACCTCTTTCCATTAATTTGTGCGAACTGGCGTGATGAGCTGCATGAAATCTTCATGTGTATCAGCTGGAACTAGAGTAAATGGACGAACTGCTGAAATAAAGCTGATTGTAACTTTTTCGCTATTCAAAGCTTTTAGTGCTTCAATCAAATAAGTTGGGTTGAAACTAATCGTCAAATCAGCACCACTTACATTTTCAGTATCAATTTCTTCGTTTACTTTCCCTACTTCTGGAGAATGAACATGAGCACTTACAACTCCTTCTTTGATTTCTAATTTAACAGTACCATTTTGTGTCGCACTTGATAAGAGTCGAGCACGTTCCATAGACTGGCGTAGTTTAGCAACATCAAAAGTCACTGTTGTATTGAAATCTGTTGGAATCAATCGATCGGTATCTGGATAATTTCCTTCTAAGAGACGTGTGTAGAAGCTAATATTTTCACTTCTAAAGAGAATTTGATTATTGGCGAAGAAAATCTCTACTGTTTCGATATCATCCGTAAAAACAGCTGAAAATTCACGTAGCGAACGACTTGGGATGACAACATCAAAATCATCGCTATTTTTTTCAAGTGTCAATTTCTTCTGACTGAGACGGTGAGAATCTGTCGCAACTGTTTTTAATTCTTTGTGGTTGCTTAAAACAAAGTGGACACCTGTCAAAATAGGACGGCTTTCTTGGGTACTAGCTGCAAAAGCTGTTTCATTGATAATCTTTTTAAGAAGTTTTGTTTCAAGAACTAGAGGGTTGCTTGCAGAAATTTCTTGGATACGTGGATATTGCTCACTATCTTTCCCTTTAAGAGTAATCTCTGATTTTCCACTAGTTAAGACAATTTGCTTTTGTTCAATCTCTTTAAAATCAAGTGTTACATCTGGAAGACTTGAAACAACATTGATAAAGAAAGAAGCTTCCAGTAGAACTGAACCTAAAGAGTTAATCAAGAGACCTGCATTTTCATTTTTTTGCGAGATGAAATTTTCGATTGAGATTTGACCATTTGATCCAATCAAGGTAATTCCTTCATTGGTAACATCAATTTTTACAGTTGATAAAATAGGAATTGCATTCTTTGAGCTAATAGCTCTCTTTGTTGTATTTAAGGCTTGTAAAAATAAGTTTTTATTAATTGAAAAATGAATCATGGATTCTCCTTTATTCTTTTTATTATTAGAAGGATAATAGTAATAATAGAGCGTGTGAAAACTGTGGAAAACAGATGCTAATCAAGAAAACTCAAGGAAAGAGCCTTGTTTAAAAAGTGTGGATAAATAAAGAAATTTTTCTAAAGTTATCCACAAGTTATTTAATTTTCTTTTTGATTGCTTCGATTTCTAAACGTAAATTATCATCTGTTTCAAGCATGGATTTGATTTTTCCATGGGCATGAATGACCGTTGTGTGGTCTTTGCCACCAAACTCTTTTCCAATTTTAGGAAGGCTATTATCTGTCATTTCTCTGGCTAGGTACATGGCAACTTGACGGGCTAAAACGATATTTTGAACACGTCTAGTTCCCTTCATTTCCTTGACACTAACACCATAAAAGTTTCCCACTTCTGTTTGTATTTTATCAATTGGAATCACAATCATTTTGTTAACGTCTTGTTTGCGAGCACGAATAGCCTCAGCAGCGATGTCTACTGTGATGTTGTTAATCTTTTTGACTTTGGCCATCAAGCTGATGTCGTTGAGTGCACCCTCTAGCTCTCTCACGTTCGAGTCAAATTGTCCAGCCAAATATTCGAGTGTATCATTCTGAAAATGATAATTGAGATGTTCAGTCTTACTCTGTAAAATAGCAATACGTGTTTCAAAATCAGGTGGTGTGATATCTGTCGTTAATCCCCACGAGAAGCGCGTGACCAGACGTTCAGGTAGACTTTCTAAATGTTCAGGCCTACGGTCGCTTGTTAAAACAATTTGTTTATTATTATTGTGAAGGGCATTAAAAGTATTGAAAAACTCTTCTTGAGTTTGTACTTTCTTTCCACTAAGAGATTGAATATCATCAATGAGTAGGAGATCCAAACTACGATAAGTTTTTTTGAATTTTTCCATATCATTGAGTCTCAAATGCTCTAGAAATTCATTAATGAAGCTTTCAGCAGGTATGTATTTAACACGCGCATTTGGACTCTTTTTTAGAATTTCATTGCCAAGGGCATTTAGTAGGTGGGTTTTTCCAAGACCAGGCCCTCCATAGATAAATAGAGGATTATAAGTTAGTCCAGGATCTTCAGAAACTGCTAAAGCTGCTGACTTAGCCCAAACATTACCATTTCCTTGGACAAAATTATCGAAAGTATACTTTTCCTTGAGTCCAGTTTCAGAATATGGAATAGTGGAGGGACTTGTCTGATAATCGCTAATAGAATCAGGTTCTATAGCCACTTGAGAGGCAGCTTCTTCAACTTTCGTAAAGATATAATGCGCCTTTATTTCAGTATCATAGATTTCAAAACCTGCTGTTAAAAGGATTCCATTAATATTTCTTTCCCAAAATATCTGCATCTCATCTCGGGGTAAGAAAATCGTTGCAGTGGCATCTTCTACTTTAACCAGGGTTGCATCTAAGATGTAAAAATCATAAACTGATTGAGTCAACCGATCATGCGCAAGTTCTAAAATACGATTCCAAAATTGTTTTTCTTTCAATGATTTTCTCCTCCTTTACTATAAAATTTTAAAGTTTTATTGATAGAATCATTTTACCATAGATAAGATTATTTTTCCACAACTTGTGGAAAACAATTAACAATGTTTTTAGTTTTTATCCACAAGATGTGGATAACTAAGGAGAAAGCTGAAATATAAGGCTTTTTAAAAAGATAAATCGGTGGATAACCATGTTAGTTAAGAATAATAAAATAACAGCCTTATTTCAGGCTGTTAATAAATTGTTGGTATTCTTCTTGGTTATGGAAGGAAATTGAGATTTTACCACTATCTTTTTTTTGAAGGCTAATCTGAACATCTAATCCGAGTATTTTTTTCAATTTTTGCTCTTCCTCTTTGACAAAGTGGTCTTTTTCTTTTTTACTACTCTTCTTATTTTTTTGTAGTATTTGTTCAACTTGTCTAACTGAAAGATTTTCTGTTTGAATACGATGCAAGAGTGTATCTTGTCTGTCGCTTGATAATTGAATGAGGAGTCTAGCATGAGCCTGGGAAAGCTTCCCACTTTCGACTTCTGTCAGGATATGTTTAGGTAGCCCTAACAATCGAACTAGGTTTGTAATATAAGGTCGAGATTTCCCCATTTTTTCAGCAATTTCTGAGTGGGTAAAACCTTTATCGATTAAGGACTGGTATGCTTTAGCTTCTTCGATAGGATTTAAATTTTCGCGTTGGAGATTTTCAATGATGGAATGAAGCATCATATCTTGATCAGAAAGTTGCTTAATAATTACTGGAATTTCTGAAAGTCCGGCAGCTATTGAAGCACGATACCGTCTTTCTCCAGCTAGAATTTCATATCCAAGTACTGGAGATTTTCTAACGATAATTGGCTGAATCAAGCCGTTTTCCTTAATGGATTGTGCCAACTCTTGTATTTTTCCTTCTGAAAATTCCTTACGAGGTTGATAGGGATTTTTTTGAATATCCTTTATTTGAACAATTTTAAATTCTTCCATAATTCTACATTATCATAACTTAGATATTCTGTAAAGCAACTTTACATATCTGTAAACTATTGTTCCAAATCACTAGTACTCTTATCTAATTTAATGGTAGTTGTTTCTTCTTTACCATTACGGTAGTATGTAATGGTCATGCTATCTCCGATAGAATGACTATATAGAGCACTTTGTAATTCAGTAGTTGAAGAAATAGCTTTATCATCTACTTTTGTAATGACGTCATATTGTTGTAGATGTCCATTGGCAGGCATACTAGTTATAACAGAACGAACAACTACTCCTGCAGTGACACTTGATGGTACATTCAATCTTTGTAAATCAGTGCTACTAAGATTTGAAAGGTTGACCATTTGAATGCCCAAGGCTGGTCGAGTGACTTTTCCATTCTTTTCTAATTGATTGATAATATTGATGGCATCGTTTGAAGGAATCGCAAATCCAAGTCCTTCCACAGAAGTTCCACCGTTTGTGGCTATTTTACTAGATGTAATTCCGATTACTTGTCCCTGAATATTGATAAGGGGACCGCCAGAGTTTCCAGGGTTGATAGCTGTATCTGTTTGGATAGCCTTTGTAGAGATAGCTTGTCCATCTTCAGATTTTAAAGAAACATTTCTATTCAAACTTGACACGATACCTTGTGTAACGGTATTGGCGTACTCAGAGCCTAGAGGACTTCCGATTGCAATGGCAGTCTCTCCGACTGTTAGTTGATCAGAATCTCCAAATTCAGCTACGGTAGTCACCTTATCTGCAGCAATTTTTACAACTGCAATGTCAGAATAAGTATCAGAACCAACAATTTCACCTGGAACTTTGGTTCCGTCAGCTAAACGAATATCCACTTTTTTAGCTCCACTGATAACGTGAGTATTGGTTACGAGGTAAGCAAAGTTACCTTCTTTTTTATAAATAACTCCAGAACCTTCACTCGATACTTGCTCAGTATTTGTATCTGTATCAGTTTCTGCAGATCCAAATAAACTATTTTGGGAGTTTGCAGAGTAAGTAATGACAGATACCACAGCATCTTTAACTTTATCGACTGCCTGTGTAGTTGAGTTTTCATTTTTTACAGCTGTTTTGCTGACAGTGGTGGTATTTGTTGGACTAGTGTTTTGTTTTTGACTTAGTTGCAATGTCGTAAAACTACCTAAAACACCACTAAAAAAGCTAATGAGAATGACTAATAAAAGTTGTCCCCATTTTTTGGAACTAGTTTGTAAGTTTTTCATAGAAGCCTCCATGTTTTTTTAATCAATGAAAGTATAAAATAGCTAGCTTAATCCAAGCTTAAAGAAAGAAAGTTTTTCACAACTTGTGGATAACTTTCAAGAACCTGTGAATTTATTGAATTTTTTCAAAATCTTCTCTGTGAATAAGATGTGAAATTGAGTGTGAATATGTTAGAATAGAAGAATGAAAATTAAAGTGGTAACAGTTGGAAAACTGAAAGAAAAATATCTCAAAGATGGCATAGCAGAATACTCCAAGAGAATTTCACGATTTGCTAATCTAGAAATGATTGAGTTGGCTGATGAAAAAACACCAGATCGGGCCAGCGAATCTGAAAATCAAAAGATTTTGGAGTTGGAAGGGAACCGCATTCTTGCTAAAGTAGGGGAACGTGATTTTGTAGTTGTTTTAGCTATTGAAGGAACAACTTTTTCTTCTGAAGAGTTCAGTAAGCAGCTTGAAAGAGCTTCTATCAATGGATTTTCGACAATCACTTTTATCATTGGGGGGAGTTTAGGAATATCTCCAGAGGTGAAAAAGAGAGCCAATCTCTCTGTTAGTTTTGGTAGATTGACGCTTCCTCATCAACTGATGAGATTAGTCTTAGTAGAACAAATCTATAGAGCATTTTCGATTCAACAAGGCTCACCTTATCACAAATAGATGATTGACTAAGCTAGCTTTTTTTGATAAGATAGATTAGTAAGGTCTCATAGCTCAGCTGGATAGAGCATTCGCCTTCTAAGCGAACGGTCGCAGGTTCGAATCCTGCTGGGATCAGTTAAATCGTAAGCTGGGAAAAAATCCCAGCTTTTTTTGTAAAAATTTGACATTTCAGAATAAAATTTGAGCATTTGAGAAATAATTCTCTATAGGTATCGTAGATTTTATATAATATTTTTGTAAGTTAATTTACAAGAAAAACATTATAGGAGTTTATATTATGAAAAAGAATACAGATTTTGCTCAAATGAAAGATTTCCAAGAATTGAATGAAAAAGAATTGCAGGAAATCAGAGGTGGGGAATGGAGACCTCCATATACAATAAATAATTTTCTTTTTCCAAAAAGAAAGTAAGTAAAAATAAAGGTGGGAAATAATGAATTTATTCGGATTAGTAATTGCTATTGTTTATGTTTTTATTATTAGTAAAATTCATGAAAGGGTTTGTAAAGCAACTAGAAAAGACCAATATTTTTTTAGTCTTTATATCTTTCTAATACCATTAGTATTGGAAGTAATTCTCTATTTCTTGAAATTAGATAGTTTTAGTTTGTCTAAATTTTTATTTCCTTTCCTCCTATTTGGTTACTTTGTTGGATTTAAGAAGTATGAGAAATCTAAGGGAATTTTTATCAGTCTATTATTTTCTCTTTTATATAATAGTACTAATAACTTTTTATCAGTAACCTTATCATCTATTACAGGAGATGAGTTTGCATTGAAGTATAACAATTATTTTTCTCTATTTATCCTGATCTTAACTTATTTGGTTATTAAAGTTGTTGTGTCTTATTTCCATCTCGAATTTAAATATTTTGATAAAGACTATCTATATCCTTTTCTGAAGAAAGTGCTCTTTGCATTTGTTTTTCTACACGTTGTCTCTTTCACTTCAGATATTGTGAGTACGATTCGTCACTTAAATGGCTTTGGAAGTATTTTATCATCCATTGTTTTTGTTGGCCTACTTTTGACTTTTTTCTCCATGAATTCTCATAAAGTTCAGATAGAAAAAGAGATTGAATTGGAACAAAAGAAGTTTGAGCAAAAACATTTACAAACTTACACGGATGAAATTGTTTCCTTATATAATGAGATTCGTGGTTTTCGTCATGATTATACAGGCATGCTTATCAGCTTAAGAATGGCGATTGAAAGTAAAGATTTACAAGAGATTGACAGAGTTTACAGTGAAGTTCTTGTCAAAGCAAATCAAAAATTACGTTCAGACAAGTATACCTATTTCGATTTGAACAATATTGAGGATTCAGCACTTCGTAGTTTGATTGCTCAATCTATTGTCAATGCGAAAACTAATGATGTAGAGTATACATTAGAGGTAAAAGATATCATTACTCCTTTGTCTATGGAACTGTTAGATTTGGTGCGCGTGATGAGCGTTCTGCTCAATAATGCTGTTGAAGGGGCAGTTGAAAGCTATCAAAAACAACTAGAGGTAGCTATTATCAAGTTGGATCTTGAAACCCTAGTTGTCATCCAAAACTCTTGTAAAAAAAGAAAGGTAAAATCCGAAGATTTATTTGAATTAGGATTTTCAACTAAAGGAAGACATAGAGGACTTGGACTTAATAATGTTAAAGAAATTTTAGGAAAATATGACAATGTTATTTTAGAAACAGAAATTGATAATGATGTATTTAAACAAGTAATTAGATTTAAGAGGGAACTGATATGAAAGTATTAATTTTAGAAGATATTATAGAACACCAAGTAAGGTTAGAAACAACTCTGAATAAAATTTCTAAGGAAACAAATATTCCTATCTCCTATAAAACAACAGGAAAAGTAAGAGAGTTTATGGAATATGTAGAGCATGATGAAGTCAATCAGCTTTATTTTCTAGATATTGATATCAATGGGATTGAGAGAAAAGGATTTGAGGTTGCTCAATTTATTCGCCATCGCAATCCTTATGCGATTATTGTTTTTATTACAAGTCGATCTGAATTTGCTACCTTGACTTATAAATACAAAGTTTCAGCATTGGATTTCATTGATAAAGAAACCAGTGATCAAGTTTTTAAAAATAGAGTTGCCGACTGTGTGCTTTACACTAAGACTACTTTACTTGAAAACCAATCAGTCGTTGATTATTTTGATTATAGTTATAAAGGAAATGATCTTTGTATTCCTTATCATGATATTCTCTACATTGAGACAACTGGAACTTCTCATAAATTACGAATTGTAGGTAAGAATTTTGCCAAAGAATTCTATGGAACAATGACAGATATTCAAGAAAAGGATAAAGAAACCCAACGTTTTTATCTAGCTCATAAGTCATTTTTAGTCAATATCGGTAATGTGAGAGAAATTGATCGTAAAAAAATGGAAGTTGTATTTTATGAAGATCATCGTTGTCCTATCTCTCGCCTAAAAACTAAAAAATTGAGAGAACTAATGGCTAAAAACCAAAAAAAGTAATTGACAATTTTTGATAAATTGATATAATGGTTATATCTGCTACAGGTAGAGGGTCCGTTGGTTAAGAAATCGTCTTTTCATAGCGGTAACACGGGTTCGAATTCCGTACGGACTATTTAATCCGCCATAGCTCAGTTGGTAGTAGCGCATGACTGTTAATCATGATGTCGTAGGTTCGAGTCCTACTGGCGGAGTCAGATGAAAGGAACACTAATTTGGTGTTCCTTTTTTTGATTCTTTGTCCGATGTAATGAGGGGAGGTATACCTAACATACGGAGAGATAATGATTTGTGTCCGAAAATAAAACTAAGGAAATTGTATTGCATTAGCATTAGCCTAATAAGAACAACAAAATAGGCTCCATAATATCCATAGGGGTTTGATTTCCTATAACTATTATAGAGCTTTTTATTAATTTGTATCCCCTAACATTTTCATCAAAAAGTCCGTGATTTCTTGTGGACTTTCTTTTTTTCCGTGGGCAATCCAGGTTTGACAGACTCCAAAGAGAGCATTTGTTAGGTAGACGCTACTGTATTCTAATTCTACTTCATTTAGTTTGAGTTGCATAAAACGTTTTTGAAGGTCTGTGCTCAGTAGGATGTGAAGCTTATTTCTCAGGAAATTTTGAATTTCCTTGGTTCCATTTTCAGATAAAAGAGCTGCTAGAAGCGGTTCTGATTCCAAGTATTCAAATACTTCTAGAATAGCATCTCGTTTGTGATTAGCATGTTTTTGAAAGATATATTCGAAGGTATGAAATAGTTTACTTTGGTAATGTTCAATCATATCGTATTTATCTTTGTAATGAGTATAGAAACTGGAGCGGCTAATTCCAGCTTTTTGTGCTAATTTAACAGTTGTAATCTGATCGAATGGTTGTTCCATCAATAATTCTACCATGGCATTTTCGATAATACGCTTGGTTTTTAATCGTTTATTACTTTCTTGCATGTTCCCTCCAGATGAACATTTTTAGACAATGTGTTCAAAAAATAGTTTTTTTATCTTGTCTTTTTAATTTTTTTATGTATAATCTATTATATCAAAAATTTAGACAAGTAGTTTAAAAAAGGAGACAATATGTTTAAAGAATGGAAAGCAATCTTTAAAAAACCGACATTTATTATTGTTATGATAGGAATTTCCTTAATTCCTGCTCTTTACAATATCATTTTCTTATCATCAATGTGGGATCCATACGGTAAACTTTCGGAGTTACCTGTAGCAATTGTTAATAAGGACCAAGCTGCTACTTATAATGATGAAAAATTCACTATTGGTGAAGACATGATGTCTAATTTAAAAGATAGTAATAGCCTGGATTTTCATTTTGTAGATGAAGGTGAGGGAGAAAGAGGACTGCGGGATGGAGATTATTACATGGTTGTAACGTTGCCAAGTAATCTTTCTGAGAAAGCTTCTTCTATCCTTACAAATCATCCTGAACAGATGACGATTGACTATCAGACATCAAGTGGTCATAGTTTTATTGCAAGCAAGATGAGTGATTCTGCCATGACACAAATCAAACAGACTGTGGCTACTAAAGTTACTCAATCTTATACCAAAGCTTTATTTGATAAGATGGGGGATTTAAAACTTGGTTTATCTCAAGCGGCAAATGCAAGTTTACAGTTAGCTGATGGTTCGAATCAGCTTTCTGATGGGAGTCACACCTTATCAACCAATCTTCAAACCTTAGCTCAATCGAGTTTCACATTTTCTAATGGTGCTGATCAATTATCTACAGGTTTAGGAACCTATACAGCTGGTGTAAATCAGTTAAATCTTGGTCTTGGTAATTTTAATACTGGTTTAAATCAATATACCAGCGCTATTTCACAAATCGATAATGGATTAAACCAACTGAATTCACAGACACCGGCACTGGTATCAGGATTGACTCAACTTGATGCAGGCACACAAGCCTATACAGGTGGTGTTTCTCAACTCAATTCAGGATTAAATCAATTTTCACTTGGTATTGATACTTATACAAATGGAGTTCAAAGTCTATCATCAGGTGCAAATCAGATTTCTACTAAATCAGAGACTCTACGTACAGGACTAACACAACTTAATCAAGGTATTCAAGAACTTTCTACTCAATTAGATGGGACAACCCAACAAAAAGATCAGATTAAACAATTAACAACTAGTTTAGAGCAATTTAATCAAGCTATTCAAAATATTCAAACATCAGATAGTGGAGAGATAACACAAGTAACAAAACAGCTTTCTAGTAGTCTATCAACGATTGCAAATTCAGCACAAAGCATCATTACTTCAAATCAATCTGAAAAAGAAACTACTTTATCAGCTATTCAATCTACGAGTGCTTATCAAAGCTTGACTCCTGACCAACAGACAGAGATAACTTCTGTGGTTTCTAATCAATCATCTTCTACTGGTGAGTCAGCACGAACAATTTTAACTACAGTTCAAACGTTACAATCTTCTTTAGAAAATGTAACTACTCAAACAGATAGTCTAACTCAATTAAAGAATCACTCAAGTCAATTATTACCAACTGCTTCTTCAACATTGACAAGTTTGTCAAGTGGATTAACACAGATTCAAACAGCAATTGATGGTCAGTTATTGCCAGCTAGTCAAGCTCTTGCATCTGGTATTGACAGCTATACAAAATCTGTAGACCAAGTAGCTTTAGGAGCAAGTCAGTTGAGTTCGAAAAATTCGAACTTGACAGGAAGTTTTAATAAGTTGCTACAAGGCTCTAATCAGTTGACAGAAAATTCTTCTACATTGACAGGTGCTACTGCTAAATTAGCAGCGAATGGGCCAGAATTAGCAACAGGAATTGATAAACTTGCATCAGGTGTCAACCAAGTAAACAATAAAACATCAGATTTAACTGCTGGATTTAATCAATTACAATCGGGTTCTCAACAATTAGCGGATAAATCAGACCAGCTAGTTTCAGGAGCAAATCAACTAGCTAATGGTTCTGAAAAAATAGCTAGTGGAGCAGATCAACTTGCTCAAGGATCTGAAATTTTACAATCAGGACTTGGAAAATTAAGTGATGGTTCAAGTCAATTAAATCAAGGTTTGACAGAGGCTGAGGGGCAATTGCAACAGGCTTCAACTGAACCAACAAATGCAGACTTACTGGCTGATCCTTTAAGTCTTTCAAAAACTGATACGGATCAAGTTGCTGTTAATGGGATTGCTATGGCTCCGTATATGATATCAGTTGCTCTTTTTGTTGCTGCTATTTCAACTAATATGATTTTTGCTAAATTGCCTTCTGGGCGCCATCCAGAAAGTCGCTGGGCTTGGTTTAAGTCTCGCTTTGAAATTAACGGTATCATTGCTGGTTTGGCAGGAGTATTAGTTTATGGTGGAGTACATTTAATTGGACTTACTGCAGTACATGAATTCAAAACCTTAGCTTTGATCATTTTAACCAGCCTTGCTTTCATGGCGATGGTAACAGCATTGACAACCTGGAATTCTCGCCTAGGCGCCTTCTTCTCTTTAATTTTATTACTCCTTCAATTAGCATCAAGTGCAGGAACTTATCCTTTAGCTTTGACGAATCAATTCTTTAAAACTATTAATCCATGGTTACCTATGAGTTATTCAGTTTCAGGTTTACGACAAACCATTTCTATGACAGGCAATATTCATAGTCAGATTATTTTCCTTATCTTTACAGTAATGATTTTTGTTGCTTTAGGAATGCTAGCCTATCAACCTAAAAAAGCTGAAGAAAACTAAAAACAATCGACCAATTCGGTCGATTTTTTTTTTATCTAGAATATTTTTTTCTTTGAATATCATAAAAAATAAAGACAATAATGGCTATAAGAGAACAACTTGCACCAGCAACAAATCCTTTTGGAATAAAGGAAAGGGTAATAGTTCCTTCACCTTCAGGAACATCAATTTTCATAAATCCAGTTTGTGCCTGTTGAATTTGTAATTTTTTACCATTTTGGTAAGCAGACCATCCTCGGTCGTAAGGAATTGTGAAAAAGATCGATGTCTCATTCTTTACCTTATAATTTACAGTGACTTTATTTTTATAAGAGCTCACTTCTACTGGATTTTCTTTTATTTTGCGTATAGCCTCCGTATATTTCTTAGTATCTAAGCGATAGAAAGTTGGAGATTCAAATGATACTTGAGCATTTCCTGGGAACTTAACCTGGATATCAAAAGTTTGTTTATGTTCTGCATATCCAAGATTAAAAAATGTAAAAACATTATCTGTGGTAAAGGATTTTTTTTCACCATTGACAATGATGTCAACTTGCTTTTTCTTATCATTTGAAAAATTTAGCTTGGTCATGGAAAGGTAAACCTGACTATTATCTGGTACTTCAATGCTGTAGCTGATAGTTGCATCTTCAGTATCAGTTCCGTTTAGATTGACCACGTTGTCACCAGAATCTGTATGATGATTTATCGGATAAAAGTACTCTTCATTTAAGCCAGCAATTTGATTTAAAAATTGAGTTTGATTATCAAGAGTATGGTCATTAAAAGTGACATCTTTGTAAAGAGACTGTGTAGCAAAAGCAATTGGGAGAGCGAATTGATTTTTATAAAGGGTTAGATTATCTTTTTGATAGCTTGGATGAAAACCATATTTATCTGGATAGGTTTCAGAAATATTGTAGCTGATTCCAAATAAACTATCTGCAATGATAGTATTATTTGCATAACGAAGATTAAGGTTGGTACCTGAAGATTTAAAACCCAACTTATCTAACGTTGTACTTGCAGAACGATTACGAACAGATGAAAATTGTGAGATGCCATTGTAGTTAAATTTCATGCTATCGTTTCCAGTTTGAGTTTGTAACTTTTCAGTTCGTGTAAATGTATCTGGTTGCTGTTTGGTATACTCCAAAATAGCTTCCATACTTGGAATATCTTTATCATAGGTACTACGAGAAGCAAATCCCCATTCTTTCGTAATTCCATTTAGTTGAGATGAAGCATTAAAACTAATTTCACTTATTGTAAAGATCAAAATAAGGATTGAAAAGATTTTTGGTGAAATCATCTTTCGGATAAATGCCAGTAACAATAGCAAGTATACCACTAGAAATTCAATTGTTAAAAGGATATTTAAGTTAGTTAAAAACGAATAATGGTTTTTAAAATAAATGGTTGCTAGATAACCAGATAAAAGGAAGGTTATTGAGAATAAAATATTCCATAACTTAATATCCTTAAATCTATTTAAAACTTCCGCAGATATATAAATCAAAAGAGTAGAGAAAATCCACGCATAGCGATGAAGAAACATATTTGGCGCGTGCATTCCTTGCCAAAATAAATCTAAGGCTTCTAGATAAAAACTAGCAATGATGATAATGAGTAGAGTTGCATAGCATAGTTTCACGTGAAACTTAATTGATTTTAATGTAAAGAATACAATTGTTAAGATAAAAGGAAGGAGGCCAACAAAAATCATTGGGATAGAACCATATTTAGTTGTATCGAAAGCACCAATAAATTGTTTAGCGAATAGATCTAGATACCAACTGGCATCTGTTTTTATTTTTGTAATAGCGGTTAGTTTTTCACCATGAGTTCTTAAATCAAACAAGGTTGGGAGTGTCATGATGAAACTTGTTAAACCAGCGAGTAAGGATGTTAGGAAAAAATCAAGGAAAGAATACTTGCGACTTTTAAAATCCCAGGAAAGTTGGCAAAAATACCAAACTACCAAAAACAGGGCAGTCATATAACCGAAATAGTAGTTTTGGATAAATAAGATTGACAAACTTGTAAAGTATAGAATACGTTTTTTTTCCGTTATGAGTAGATGTAAACCAGTTAAAATTAAGGGGATTAAAATAAAAACATCCAACCAGGTCTTAATCTCTACTTGACTAACTGTAAAGCTCATTAAAGCATAAGAGGTAGATAAAGATAATCTGAGTGGTGTTGGTAAATTTTTGAATATTATACTCAAGCTAAAAAAGGTTGACAGACCTATCAAGCCAAATTTTAACAAGGTGGAAAGATAAACTGCATCTGGCATGCTTGATAAATCAAAAAAATAAACAAGAGGTGATAGAAAACTACCAAGATAATAACTGGACAAGGCATAAAAATTGAGACCTAGACCACTGGTAAAAGTATAAAATAGACTATCACTTCCGTGTAAAATATTACGAAGATTAAGATCAAAAATAACATATTGATGAAATCCATCCCCTAATAAAGGTGAAGTATCACTATTCCAGTAGATACCTTGAGAAAGATAGACTCCGAACATAATCACTAGGGGAATAATGAAAGAAATAAGATAGGTCCAATAGTTTCTGAAAAATTTTTTCATGTTACCTCATAGAATGATAGAAAACTCAGTTGGTTAATCCAACTGAGTTTTAAAGTATTTAGTCTTTCCAAAGTTCTTTAACTTTTGCTTGTACTTCAGCATTTTCTAAGAATTCATCATAGGTTTCATCGATACGGTCGATTACACCGTTTTTAGATAGGACAATAATGTGGTTAGCCAATGTTTGAATGAATTCATGGTCATGGCTGGCGAAGATGATAGATTCTTTGAAGTTTTTCAATCCATCGTTCAAGCTTGAAATAGATTCCAAATCTAAGTGATTTGTAGGATCGTCAAGTACAAGAACATTTGATTTCAAAAGCATGAGTTTCGATAGCATCACGCGCACTTTTTCTCCCCCTGATAATACATTTACAGGTTTGTTAACCTCATCTCCAGAGAAGAGCATACGACCAAGGAAACCACGCAAGAAGGTATTATCATCTTCTTCTTTACTTGCGAATTGACGTAGCCAGTCAAGAATAGATTCACTCCCAGCAAAATCAGCTGAATTGTCTTTTGGTAAGTAAGAGCGACTAGTTGTAACCCCCCACTTGACAGTTCCTTCATAGTCGATATCACCCATGATCGCACGAATCAATGCAGTTGTTTGAATGTCGTTTTGTCCGATAAGAGCTGTCTTGTCACCTGGACGCAAGATAAAGCTGATGTTGTCAAGAATAGTTTCGCCATCAATCTTGACAGATAGATTTTCTACTGTCAAGAGATCGTTACCGATTTCTCGTTCAGCTTTAAAGTTGATAAATGGATATTTACGACTAGATGGCACAATTTCTTCAAGCTCAATCTTATCAAGCATTTTCTTACGTGATGTTGCTTGTCTTGATTTAGAAGCATTAGCAGAGAATCGAGCAACGAATTCTTGGAGTTGCTTAATTTTTTCTTCTGCTTTTGCATTACGGTCTGCTAGCAATTTAGCAGCAAGCTCAGAAGATTCTTTCCAGAAGTCGTAGTTTCCGACATAGAGTTTGATTTTTCCAAAGTCAAGGTCGGCCATGTGAGTACATACTTTGTTTAAGAAGTGACGGTCATGGGATACGACAATAACGGTGTTATCAAAGTCAATCAAGAAATCTTCTAACCAAGTAATAGATTGGATATCAAGACCGTTGGTTGGCTCGTCTAGAAGAAGAACATCTGGTTTACCAAACAAGGCTTTAGCAAGGAGAACTTTCACTTTATCTCCATTTGCTAGTTCACTCATATTTTGGTAATGAAGATCTTCAGGGATATTTAAGTTTTGCAAGAGTTGTGAAGCTTCACTCTCAGCTTCCCAACCACCTAGTTCAGCAAATTCTCCTTCAAGCTCAGCTGCACGAACTCCATCTTCATCAGTAAAGTCTGCTTTCATATAGATAGCATCTTTTTCTTTCATGATGTTGTATAGTTTTTCATTACCCATGATAACAACATCAATAACACGTTCATCCTCATAGTCAAAGTGATTTTGACGAAGCACAGAAAGACGTTCATCAGGTCCAAGAGAAACATGACCAGTTGTAGGTTCGATATCACCAGATAAGATTTTTAAAAATGTTGATTTACCTGCACCGTTAGCACCAATTAAACCATAGGTGTTTCCTTCTGTAAATTTGATGTTGACCTCATCAAAAAGTTTGCGATCACTAAAACGTAGTGAAACATCAGATACTGTTAGCAATTTTTTTCTCCTATTATATGTAATACTCTAATTCTACTAGAAAATCAGCAAATATTCAAATTTTTATCTGTCAATTATTTGTAAAGGATGTTTACAAATAGTTTACAGTTGAGTAGTTAAAATCGTAATTATTTGATAAAAAAATTTATCTGTCTTTTTATCAAAAAAATGCTATAATTGAAAGGACCATATCAAAGGAGAATAAGATGAATAAACCCATTATTTTAACAGGAGATCGTCCAACGGGTAAATTACATATTGGGCACTACGTTGGTAGTTTAAAAAATCGTGTCTTATTACAGCAAGAAGATAAATATGACATGTTTGTTTTTTTGGCTGACCAGCAAGCTTTAACTGACCATGCAAAAGATCCACAAACTATTGTAGAGTCTATTGGGAATGTTGCCTTGGACTATCTTGCAGTGGGATTAGATCCTAATAAATCAACGATTTTCATTCAAAGTCAAATTCCAGAATTGGCAGAGTTGTCTATGTATTACATGAATCTGGTGTCTTTGGCTCGTCTGGAGCGTAATCCTACTGTAAAGACAGAAATTGCTCAGAAAGGATTTGGAGAAAGTATTCCAACTGGATTTTTAGTTTATCCAATTGCTCAAGCAGCAGATATCACAGCTTTTAAGGCTAACTATGTTCCTGTAGGTACAGACCAAAAACCGATGATTGAACAAACGCGTGAGATTGTACGTTCATTCAACCATGCCTATAATTGTGATGTTTTAGTAGAACCGGAAGGAATTTATCCTGAAAACGAAGGAGCAGGTCGCTTACCTGGTCTTGATGGAAATGCCAAAATGTCTAAATCGCTTAATAATGGTATATACTTGTCAGATGATGCAGATACTTTGCGTAAGAAAGTAATGAGTATGTATACAGATCCAGATCACATTCGTGTCGAGGATCCAGGTAAGATTGAAGGAAATATGGTTTTCCATTATTTAGATGTTTTCGGACGTCCTGAAGATGCTCAAGAAATTTCTGACATGAAAGAGCATTATCAACGTGGAGGTTTAGGTGATGTAAAGACTAAACGTTATCTACTGGAAATCCTAGAACGTGAACTTGGTCCAATCCGTGAACGTCGCCTTGAATATGCCAAAGATATGGGTGAAGTGTATAATATGCTTCAAAAAGGTAGTGAAAAAGCTCGAGAAGTTGCTGGCCAAACGCTATCAGAAGTAAAATCAGCAATGGGTCTAAATTACTTTCATTAATAGATAAAATACGAACTCTAAAACTATCTCTTCTTTAAAGTTAAAGGGATAGTTTTTTTACATTATCTATTATCAATATAATTGACAAATTTTCATAGAATGGTATGATAGATACAATACAAAAAGCGTCAAGCTCAAAAAGAAAGAAAAGAGGAAATTTCAATGTCTAATTGGGACACTAAATTTTTGAAAAAAGGTTTTACCTTTGATGATGTATTGCTTATTCCAGCAGAGAGTCATGTATTGCCTAATGATGCAGATTTAACAACAAAATTGGCAGATAATTTGACTTTAAATATCCCAATTATTACAGCAGCCATGGATACTGTAACAGAAAGCCAAATGGCTATTGCTATTGCGCGTGCAGGTGGTCTTGGTGTTATCCATAAAAATATGTCTATTGAGCAGCAGGCAGATGAAGTTCGTAAGGTAAAACGTTCTGAAAATGGTGTTATCATTGATCCATTCTTCTTGACTCCAGAGCATACAATTGCAGAAGCAGATGAACTCATGGGACGTTACCGTATCAGTGGTGTTCCAGTGGTTGAAACTCTTGAAAATCGTAAATTGGTTGGTATTTTAACAAACCGAGACCTTCGTTTTATTTCAGATTACAATCAACCAATTTCAAAACACATGACCAGTGAAAACTTGGTTACTGCTCCAGTTGGTACAGACTTAAAAACTGCTGAGAGCATTCTTCAAGAACACCGTATTGAAAAACTTCCACTGGTTGATGAAAAAGGTCGTCTTTCTGGCTTGATCACAATCAAAGATATTGAAAAAGTAATTGAATTTCCAAATGCTGCAAAAGATGAATTTGGTCGTCTTCTTGTTGCTGGTGCGGTAGGTGTTACTTCTGATACATTTGAACGTGCTGAAGCCCTCTTTGAAGCAGGGGCTGATGCCATTGTTATCGATACTGCTCATGGTCACTCAGCGGGTGTTCTTCGTAAAATCGCTGAAATCCGTGCGCATTTCCCAGACCGTACACTGATTGCTGGGAACATCGCTACTGCTGAAGGTGCGCGTGCCCTTTATGACGCAGGAGTTGACGTTGTTAAAGTTGGTATTGGACCAGGTTCAATCTGTACAACTCGTGTTATTGCAGGTGTCGGAGTTCCACAAGTTACAGCTATCTATGATGCGGCAGCAGTTGCGCGTGAATATGGCAAAACAATCATCGCTGATGGTGGAATCAAGTATTCTGGCGATATTGTAAAAGCTCTTGCTGCTGGTGGAAATGCAGTAATGCTTGGTTCAATGTTCGCGGGAACAGATGAAGCTCCAGGTGAAACTGAAATCTTCCAAGGACGTAAGTTCAAGACATACCGCGGTATGGGCTCAATTGCTGCTATGAAGAAGGGGTCAAGCGACCGTTACTTCCAAGGTTCTGTCAATGAAGCAAACAAACTGGTTCCAGAAGGAATCGAAGGTCGTGTTGCTTATAAAGGTGCAGCAGCCGATATCGTCTTCCAAATGATTGGTGGTATTCGTTCTGGTATGGGTTACTGTGGTGCTGCTAACCTAAAAGAATTACATGACAATGCTCAGTTTATCGAAATGTCTGGTGCTGGTCTAAAAGAAAGCCATCCACACGATGTGCAAATCACAAATGAAGCACCAAACTACTCAATGTAATAAAAAAATCTCCTGTTTGACAGGAGATTTTTTTATTACAATATTGTAAATATTAGTTTACAGACAATTGACCATCTTTTACTGTAAATACACTGAGATTATCAGGTAAGTTCTGAAGATGCTCTAAACTAGTTGTAGTAATAAAGGTTTGAATGTTTTGAGATATAGTCTCTAATAATTTAAGTTGACGAGTATTGTCAAGTTCACTCATAACATCGTCAAGTAAAAGAATAGGCGCTTCCTTGGTAATACTCTCCATCAACTCAATTTCAGCTAGTTTGATAGAGAGGACAAGGCTACGATGCTGTCCTTGACTGCCAAAACTTGCTTCTATACCGTTGATTAAGAAAATCATATCATCTCGATGAGGACCAACTCCAGTATTCTTCTTAAATAAATCTCTTGATCTACTTTTTTGAAGTGCTGCATAGAAAGATTCTGCTAGTTTTCCCTTGTCAGTGAAGTTTACGGATGGTTGATAACGAATTGACAACTCTTCTAATTGGTCTGAAATATCAAAGTGCTTTTCACGACCAAAAGATTCCATTTTTTTTATAAATTCTTCTCTGTGGACCATCACCCGACAACCGTAGTCTACTAGCTGGTCATCTAGAACAGATAAAAATGTTTCGTCAATCTGATTCGCTGATTTTAAGTAGGTATTTCTTTGTTTGAGCACATGGTTGTAGCTTGACAAGTCTGACAAGTATATGGGTTTGATTTGTCCTAGTTCCATATCTATAAACTTACGTCGGATAGCAGGTGCTCCTTTGACAAGTTGTAAATCTTCGGGTGCAAATAGAACAACATTCATGTGTCCAATATAGTCAGATAGCCGAGCTTGTTTTAAGTGATTAACTTTAGTAATCCGACCTTTTGGAGTCAAGTCAATCTCAAGTGGAACAGTAGCCGTTCGTTTTTGAAGAATTCCAGAAACTTGAAGCTGTTCTTCTTCAAATTGAATTAAATTTTTGTCTGTCTTTGTCCGATGGCTTCTAGTTAAAGCTAAAAAGTAAATACTTTCCAGGAGATTGGTTTTGCCTTGTGCATTTCGACCAACAAATACATTCAATTTAGGATTAAATTCAATTTCAGTATCCTGATAGTTTCGAAATTGTTTGATGGATAAATTTTTCAGCCACATACTTATCTACCTGGGAAACGTGGCGCAGTTTTTGTTTCAGCTTTCTGGGTCTTTTTTGTTGGCTTTTTTTTGACCGTCTTATTCATTTCTTTGACAAGTTTAGCCACACGTTCTTTCTCAAGTTTTTCTTGAAGATATTCTTCCTGTTCTTCTTGACTAGGTTGAGTCAAAATGATGTGGATTTTCAAATCAGGAATGTCGATGGAGTCTCCGATTCTTACTTTTTTCCCACGACGATTTTCCAATTCGCCATTAAAGTAGACAAGATGCTCAGCTAAAAAGGATTTAATGGCTCCGCCACTGTGTATAATACCAAGTTCTTTCAAGAGAGCTTGGAGAGTGATAAATTCTTCAAATAATTTGTATTCCATAGTTCACCTCAATCTTTGGTATTATACCATATTTTACCTTGAAATGGCAGAGGTAAATTCATTAGAAATGAAAGCGATTTTAATTCTAAAAGGAATAAAGAGAACAAGAAAATTTTCTCTTTTCATGGTATAATAGAACTCTATGTAGAAGGAGGTAAGCGATGGAGTTAGTACCTGGAATTGCAGTGCATTTTATCCAATCAAAAAAATTTAAAACTAATAAAATTACTGTGCGTTTCACAGCTCCATTGTCTTTGGATTCAATTTCAAGTCGCATGTTAAGTGCCAGTATGTTTGAAACTGCCAACCAAAGTTATCCAACTGCTCAACTGTTTAGAAAACGTTTAGCAACCTTGTATGGAACTGATTTGTCAGCGCACGCCTATCGAAGAGGACAAAGTCATCTTGTGGATTTGAATATTACCTATGTGCGTGATGAATTTTTAAGTAAGAAAAACGTATTAACTTCTCAAATTTTAGAATTACTGCACCAGGTTCTGTTTACACCATTGTCGGATGAGGATGGATTTGAGAAAAATGCTTTTGACATCGAGAAAAAACAGATCTTATCAAGGCTAGAATCAGAATTGGAAGACCCATTCTTCTTTGCACATAAAGAGTTAGATCAATTGTTTTTCCAAGAAGAATCAATGCAGCTAGTTCCAAAAGATTTGATTTCTAGAATTTCAGAAGAGAATTCAAAAACATGTTTTTCAAGCTATCAAAAAATGCTAAAAGAAGACCAAATAGATATTTTCTTCTTAGGCGATTTTAATGAAATTGAAGTTTTAGAGTTTTTACATAAATTTCCGTTAATAGGTCGTAAATCAGCTGTAAACATTCAATATCAGCAACCCTATTCTAATATTCTTAGAGAAGGTATTGTTAGAAAGAGATTAGGACAGTCTGTTTTAGAGATGGGCTACCATAGTTCAGTGGCATATGGTGATGAAGAACAGATGGCAGTGCTTTTTGTCAATGGTCTTTTAGGAGCCTTTCCTCATTCGAAACTATTTACCCAAGTGAGAGAAAAAGAAGGACTGGCCTATACGGTATCAAGTCATTTGGATCTCTTTAGTGGATTTTTACGATTGTTTGCTGGAATTGATCGGCAAAATCGAAACAAAGTAAGAAAATTGATGAATCATCAGTTACTTGACATAAAAAATGGCAAGTTTACAGATAAGGAAATTGATCAGACCAAACAAATGATTCGTCGATCCTTACTACTTGCTCAGGATAATCAAGATTCTATCGTCGATAAATATTATCTGTCAACTTTTTTTGGGAAGGCGAATCTTGACACAAAATCTTTAATCGATAAGCTTGAACAAGTTGATAGAGAAGCAATTTGTGAAGCAGCAAACAGTTTTAAGTTGCAGGCTATTTATTTTATGGAAGGAGCAGAATGACCAGACCTACTTTTCAAAAGAAATATTATCCTGCTGTAAAAGAAACTTTGTATCAAACTAGATTAGAAAATGGTTTGACAGTTACTTTACTACCTAAAAAGGACTTTAACGAGGTTTATGGCGTTGTAAGTGTCCAAGTCGGTTCTGTTGACACAAGGTTTACAGTGGATGATAAGGACTTACAACAATATCCACAAGGAATCGCTCATTTCTTAGAACATAAGCTTTTTGAAAGAGAAGATTCTGGAGATGTTATGGCAGCTTTTACAGAGTTGGGTGCTGAAAGTAATGCCTTTACGAGCTTTACGAACACTAGCTATCTTTTCTCGACTTCTGAAAATGTTCTAGAGTGTTTAGATTTGCTAGAAGAACTTGTCACTACTTTCAATATGACTGAAGAATCTGTGGAACGCGAAAAGGATATCATTCAACAGGAAAGAGAAATGTATCAGGATGATCCGGATTCTTGTCTATTTTTCAAGACTTTGGCAAATCTCTATCCAGAAAGTTCTTTAGCTTCAGATATTGTTGGTAGTGAAAACTCTATTGATGCTATTTGTTTGGAGGATTTAAAAGAGAACTTTAAAGAGTTTTACAGACCTGTCAATAGTAATATCTTTTTAGTGGGGAATTTTGATTTTGAACTCCTTGAAGATTATTTTGCTAAGAAATCTCATCCTCAAGAAAAAAAACATGAGTTTAAGAGAGAAAAAATACCTTTACATCCTGTAAAGACTACTGAAAGTTTACGGATGGACGTGGCTTCTCCAAAACTAGCAATCGGTATTAGAGGAAATGAAGATATCGGAAGTCGAGATCAGTATCGTTATCATCTTTTATTGAAATTGTTGTTTACAATGATGTTTGGTTGGACTTCACAAAGATTTCAAAAATTATATGAGACAGGTAAACTGGATGCTTCCCTGTCTCTAGAAATAGAAGTTGATCCTCGTTTCCATTTTGTGATATTAACAATGGATACAAAGGAACCTGTGGCACTTTCTCATCAATTTCGTAAAGCTATTCGCAATTTTATGAAAGATGAGGATGTAACTGAGGATCACTTGGATATTGTAAAAACTGAGATGTATGGAGAATTTCTTCATAGTATGGATTCCCTAGAATACATTGCCACTCAGTATCATCCAACCGATACAGGTTCTACCCTGTTTGACCTTCCTAAACTTTTGCAGGAAATTACTCTTGAGGATGTTCTAGAAGCAGGACATGATTTGATAGATAATAGCGACATGGTTGATTGTACAATTTTTCCGATATAATCGCTAGAAAATACACTAGAAAGAAGGAATGTTAAGTATGAGAAAAAAAACAATTGGCGAGGTCTTACGCCTTGCAAGGATTAACCAAGGACTGAGCTTAGAGGAATTGCACAGAAAGACAGATATTCAGCTGGATTTGTTGGAGGCAATGGAGTCAGATGATTTTGACAAACTACCGAGTACTTTTTATGCTCGTTCATTTTTGAGAAAGTATGCTTGGGCTGTTGAATTAGATGAAAATATCGTTCTAGATGCCTATGATTCAGGTAGTATGATTACCTATGAGGAAGTAGATGTTGATGAGATTGAGCTTTCAGGACGTAGACGTTCTATTCGCAAGAAGAATTCATTTCTCCCGCTATTTTACTTTGTTCTCTTGTCTTCATTAATTTTAATTTTTGTAACCTACTATGTGTGGAATTACATTCAAACCCAACCAACTACGCCAGCTACAGCAAGTTATAGTGTTGTGAGTTCAACAAGTACTTCCAGTAGTGAGCCATCAAGTAGTAGCCAATCTACTAGTTCATCAAGTTCGAGTGATGCCTCTTCTGTGATCATTTCTGGTCAGGGAGATACGATAGCAGCAGAATACAAAACTTCTAAAGATTCAGTTGAGCTTCAATTTTCTGTTAGCGATGTAACGAGCTGGATCAGTGTTTCGAATACTGACTTGGCAGGAGGAGTGACTCTCGAACCTAATAATAAAACAGCTAAAACAACGATTTCGAAAGACAATCCTGTAACAATTACATTGGGAGTTGTTAAAGGAGTAACAGTGAAAATCGATAATCAGGAAATCGATACTTCAAAATTGGCTGGGGAAACTGGCTGGATTAAACTGACAATGAGTTCAAATTAAGGAAGGATAATATGAAAAAAGAGAATATTCCTAACATACTAACGATTGGTAGAATTTTATTTATTCCCATTTTTGTTCTTCTTCTATCATTTGGACCGTCTCCAGTATTACATATAACAGCAGCAATTATTTTTGCTATTGCTAGCATCACGGACTATTTGGATGGATATTTAGCTAGAAAATGGCAGGTGGTTAGTAATTTCGGTAAGTTTGCGGATCCGATGGCTGATAAATTATTGGTTATGTCAGCATTTATTATGCTAGTTGGTCTAAATATGGCACCAGCTTGGGTGGTAGCAGTTATTATTTGTCGAGAACTTGCAGTTACCGGGTTGCGCCTGCTCTTAGTCGAAACAGGCGGGACTGTTCTAGCTGCTGCAATGCCTGGAAAAATAAAGACATTTAGTCAGATGTTTGCGATTATCTTCTTGTTGCTTCACTGGAATGTGTTTGGTCAGATAACTCTTTATATTGCCTTGTTCTTCACAGTTTATTCTGGTTATGATTATTTCAAGGGAAGTGCGTATTTATTTAAAGGAACCTTTCGCTAGATATGGAATCGATTATTGAGATAAAAAATCTGTCTTTTCGATATCAGGCAGATCAAGAACACTATGATGTTCATAATATTACGTTTCACGTGAAACGTGGAGAGTGGTTGTCTATCGTTGGTCATAATGGTAGTGGCAAGTCAACGACTGTTCGCTTGATTGACGGTTTACTTGAGGCCGAATCAGGGGAAATTTGGATAGACGGTGATTGCCTAACTCCAGAAAATGTCTGGGAAAAAAGACGTAAGATTGGTATGGTCTTTCAAAATCCTGATAACCAATTCGTAGGAGCAACTGTTGAAGACGACGTTGCTTTTGGATTGGAAAATCAAGGAATCCCACTTGAAGAGATGAAGAAACGTGTTTCTGAGGCTTTATCATTGGTTGGGATGGCTGAATTTGCTAAAAAGGAACCAGCTCGCCTGTCAGGAGGTCAGAAACAGAGAGTAGCTATTGCAGGAGTTGTTGCTCTGCGACCAGATATTTTAATCTTGGATGAGGCTACAAGTATGTTGGACCCTGAGGGACGATTAGAGTTGATTAAGATAGTCCAGAAGATTCGCAAAGACCATCAGATGACAGTCATCTCCATTACGCATGATTTGGATGAGGTTGCTATGAGTGACAGAGTTTTGGTGATGAAAAAAGGAGAAGTCGAGTCAACTAGCACTCCTAGAGAGTTATTTTCTAGGTCAGATTTAGATCAAATTGGCTTAGATCAACCCTTTGTCAACCAATTAAAACAATCACTGCGTGATAATGGCTTAAAATTCTACCTGACCGAGGAGGAGCTCGAGGAGGCTTTATGGGAATTATTCTAGACAATGTTAGTTATACGTATCAAGAAGGAACGCCGTTTGCCTCAGCTGCCTTGTCCGACGTCAGTTTGTCAATAGAGGATGGCTCTTATACTGCGATTATTGGGCATACAGGAAGCGGAAAGTCTACAATCCTTCAACTTTTGAATGGTTTGTTGGTTCCTACAGAGGGAAGTGTTCGTGTTTTTGATACGTTGATTACATCAACATCCGTCAATAAGCAAATTCGTCAAATTCGTAAACAAGTTGGGTTGGTATTTCAGTTTGCAGAGAATCAAATTTTTGAGGAGACTGTCTTAAAAGATGTGGCTTTTGGCCCTCAAAATTTTGGAGTTTCTGTAGAAGAGGCAGAAGCTATTGCGCGTGAAAAACTAGCTTTAGTAGGAATCGATGAATCACTCTTTGAACGAAGTCCATTTGAACTTTCAGGCGGCCAGATGAGAAGGGTTGCTATTGCTGGAATTTTGGCGATGGAGCCTAGCATTTTGGTCTTAGACGAACCAACAGCTGGTTTGGATCCAATTGGTCGAAAAGAGTTGATGGCCTTGTTTAAAAAGCTTCATCAAGATGGCATAACAATTGTTTTAGTAACCCACCTTATGGATGATGTGGCCGAATTTGCTGACCAAGTTTATGTGATGGAAAAAGGGAAACTAGTTAAGGGTGGGAAGCCAAGTCTTGTCTTTCAAAATGTCGAATTTATGGAAAAAATCCAATTGGGTGTTCCTAAAATCACACGATTTGCTCAAAGGCTAGTTGACAGAGGAATTTCTTTCGAACAATTGCCGATAACGATAGAGGAGTTTAAGGAGTTTATCAATGGATAATATGATTTTAGGTCGATACATACCAGGAAATTCGATTATTCATCGTTTGGATCCTCGTAGTAAGTTAGTAGCAATGATTTTATTGATCATCATCGCTTTTTGGGCCAATAATCCAATTACAAATCTCATACTCTTCATTGCAACAGGCATATTTGTCATTTTATCAGAAGTTCCCTTATCTTTTTTTATAAAAGGTTTGCGGTCTATGTTTTTTCTGATTGCTTTTACAACCCTTTTTCAACTGTTCTTTATCTCTGGTGGTCAAGTCTTGTTCGAGATGGGATTTATAAAAATCACAAGCTATGGTATTGAGCAGGCAGGAATTATTTTTTGTCGTTTTGTGTTGATTATCTTTTTCTCAACCCTGCTAACCTTGACGACCATGCCTCTTAGTTTAGCGACGGCGGTTGAATCCTTGCTTGGACCTTTAAAAAGATTTAAGGTTCCAGTTCATGAGATTGGGCTCATGTTGTCTATGAGTTTGCGATTTGTACCAACCTTGATGGATGATACGATTCGCATTATGAATGCTCAAAAGGCGCGTGGTGTAGATTTTGGAGAAGGAAATGTAATTCAAAAGGTTAAGGCTATGATTCCTATTTTGATTCCTTTGTTCGCTACCAGTTTGAAAAGAGCGGATTCTCTTGCTACAGCCATGGAAGCTAGGGGGTATCAAGGTGGGAATGGACGCAGTCAGTATCGACAGTTAAATTGGATGAACAGAGACAGTATGGCGCTATTATTTGTTTGTGTATTGGGTGCAATTCTATTTTTGCTAAAATCTTAGAATGTAATATAAGGTAGAGGTATGAACCGTTTTAAAAAATCAAAATATATCATTGTTCTATTTGTCGTTGTATTAGTAGTATCCGTTTTTTTAGTGACAACACAATCAAGTGCAGTTGTAACAAAAGCTGGAGATGGCATTTCATTAGTCGATAGAATAGTGCAAAAGCCTTTTCAATGGCTTTCTTCCGTAAAATCTGATTTAGGTCGTTTGACCAGAACCTATAACGAGAATGAAACTCTCAAAAAAGAACTCTATCAGATGAAGAAGGAAACGAATGAAGCAGAAAGTTTGAAGGAAGAAAATGAGCAACTACGTCAGTTATTGGATATGAAGTCAAAATTGAGTGCAACCAAGTTAATTGCTTCTGACGTCATCATGAGAACTCCTGCAACCTGGAAACAAGAGTTGACAATTGATGCAGGTTCTCAACAAGGCGTGACCAGTAATATGCTTGTGATTGCTGGTGGGGGACTGATTGGAAGCGTGGGAAAGATTGAAGATAACTCTACTGTGGTCAACTTATTGACCAACGCGGAAAATACGGAGAAAATCTCCGTTAAAATTCAGCACGGTTCTACTAGTATATATGGTATTATCATTGGGTACGACAAAGAAAAAGACTTGCTTAAAATAAGCCAGTTAAATAGTAGTAGTGATATCAGTCAAGGAGACAAGGTAGTAACTGGTGGTCTTGGTAATTTTAATGCTACTGACATTCCAGTAGGTGAGGTCGAATCTGTGACGCATAGCAATGACTATCTGACAAGAGAGGTGTTAGTCAAACTTCAGTCTGATTCAATGAATACCAAAGTCGTAGAGTTAGTGGGGAACCAATCATGAGACTGTTGAAGCAGATAGGGATGTTTTTACTCTTGCCTATAGTTGTCTTAATAGACAGTCATTTAGGGCAATTTGTAAATAGTTTTTTTCCACATTTTCAAATTGTGAGTCACTTTATCTTCATCTTCTTGTTGTTTGAAACTATTGAAGTATCGGAGTATCTATTTTTAGTTTATTGCTTATTTATTGGTCTTATATACGATATTTATTTTTTCCATTTAGTAGGGATTGCTAGTCTTCTTTTTGTGATTATTGGTGCGATCATTTATAAAAATAATGCGATTATTTTATCAAATAGATGGACTAGACTATTAGCTATTTTAATGATGACTTTCTCTTTTGAATTTGGTAGTTTTCTTCTAGCGCAAATGATTGGATTAACTGCTGAAAGTATAACAGTCTTTATCGTTTATGGTCTAGTTCCGTCAATGATATTAAACTGTCTATGGATGTTAGTTTTCCAGTTTATTTTTGAAAAAATATATCTATAAGAAAGAAACAAAACTGTAATAAAGGCGTAATATTTATTAGGCCTTTTTTTGATATACTAGTATTGTCTTAAAAGAAGGAGTATTCACACTTATGAAGAAAAAAATCCTAGCATCACTTTTGTTAAGTACAGTATTGGTCTCACAAGGAGCTGTTCTTTCAAGTGTTAAAGCAAATACAACAGATGAAAAGATTGCTGCTCAAGATAGTAAAATTAGTAACTTGACAGCTCAACAGAAAGAAGCTCAAAAACAAGTAGACGAAATTCAAACTAAAGTTTCAGCTATTCAATCAGAGCAAGAAAAATTGCAATCTGAAAACGAAAAACTTCAAGAAGAATCTAAAAAACTTGAAGGTGAAATCGCAGAGCTTTCAAAAAATATTGTAGCTCGTAATGCATCGCTTGAAAACCAAGCTCGTAGTGCACAAACGAACGGAACTGCTACAAGCTACATCAATACGATTATTAACTCTGACTCAATCACAGAAGCTATTTCTCGTGTAGCAGCTATGAGTGAAATCGTATCAGCAAACAATAAAATGTTGCAGCAACAAAAAGAAGATAAGAAAGCTATCTCTGAAAAACAAGTTGCAAACAACGAAGCAATCAATACAGTCATTGCTAACCAACAAACACTTGCTGACGATGCTCAAGCTTTGACAACAAAACAAGCAGAATTGAAAGTAGCTGAGTTAAATCTTGCAGCTGAAAAAGCTACAGCAGAAAATGAAAAAACTAGCTTGTTGGAGCAAAAAGCAGCAGCAGAGGCAGAAGCTAAAGCGGCAGCAGAGGCAGAAGCAGCTTATAAAGCTAGACAAGCAAGTCAACAACAATCAGTTGCAGCATCAGCAAATACAAGCTTTGCTGCACAAGTGCAAGCAACTTCAAGTTCTTCATCATCAGATGATGATTCAAGCTACACACCTGTAGCTACTCGTACAACATCACGTCCAACATATAGTACAAATGCTTCAAGTTATCCAACTGGTGAATGTACTTGGGGAGCTAAAACATTGGCACCTTGGGCTGGAGATTACTGGGGTAACGGAGCGCAGTGGGCAACAAGTGCAGCTGCAGCAGGATTCCGTACTGGTTCTCAACCACAAGTTGGTGCGATTGCATGTTGGAATGATGGAGGATATGGACACGTAGCGGTTGTTACAGCTGTTTCATCATCATCAAGTATTCAGGTATCTGAATCTAACTACGGTGGAGATCGTACAATCAGTAACAAACGTGGATGGTTCAACCCAACTACAACTTCTGAAGGCTACGTTACTTACATCTATCCAAACTAATGAAAAAAACCGAGACTCAATTTGAGTCTCTTTTCTTATTTATAAGATGGTGAAATCCCAAGTTTGAGTTTTCGCTAAATACCCAAACTAAGTTCCACTATGGTAGAAGTTAGTGTGAGACGTTTGGGTTTTCATTGAAAAACTAGCAAAATTACTTGAAAAAAAGGCTCAACTATGATACAATGTAAATTGTCGTGTAAACGATAATACTCATTCTTGATGAATTGTGAAGCTGTTGCCTTCGGGTCGTTTTGCAAGCTGAAATCAAGAAGAGGAAAAAAACAAAAAGGAGAAATACTCATGGCAGTAATTTCAATGAAACAACTTCTTGAGGCTGGTGTACACTTTGGTCACCAAACTCGTCGCTGGAACCCTAAGATGGCTAAGTACATCTTCACTGAACGTAACGGAATCCACGTTATCGACTTGCAACAAACTGTAAAATACGCTGACCAAGCATACGACTTCATGCGTGATGCTGCAGCTAACGATGCAGTTGTATTGTTTGTTGGTACTAAGAAACAAGCAGCTGACGCAGTTGCTGAAGAAGCAGTACGTTCAGGTCAATACTTCATCAACCACCGTTGGTTGGGTGGAACTCTTACAAACTGGGGAACAATCCAAAAACGTATCGCTCGTTTGAAAGAAATCAAACGTATGGAAGAAGATGGAACTTTTGAAGTTCTTCCTAAGAAAGAAGTTGCGCTTCTTAACAAACAACGTGCACGTCTTGAAAAATTCTTGGGTGGTATCGAAGATATGCCTCGTATCCCAGATGTAATGTACGTAGTTGACCCACATAAAGAGCAAATCGCTGTTAAAGAAGCTAAAAAATTGGGAATCCCAGTTGTAGCGATGGTTGACACAAACACAGATCCAGACGATATCGATGTAATCATCCCAGCTAACGATGATGCTATCCGCGCAGTTAAGTTGATTACAGCTAAATTGGCAGACGCTATCATCGAAGGTCGCCAAGGTGAAGATGCTGTTGCAGCAGTTGAAGCAGAATTTGCAGCTTCAGAAGCTCAAGCAGACTCAATCGAAGAAATCGTTGAAGTTGTAGAAGGCGACAACGCTTAATTCATATAAATAGTAATTACCTAGGAGGGCGGGGCTTAGCCCGGCTCTCCTATTTTTAAAAAATATAGGAGAATCAAAATGGCAGAAATTACAGCTAAACTTGTTAAAGAGTTGCGTGAAAAATCTGGTGCTGGTGTTATGGACGCTAAAAAAGCATTGGTTGAAGTTGAAGGCGATATCGAAAAAGCGATCGAATTGCTTCGCGAAAAAGGTATGGCAAAAGCAGCTAAGAAAGCTGACCGTGTTGCTGCAGAAGGTTTGACTGGTGTTTATGTTGACGGTAACGTTGCAGCAGTTGTTGAAGTAAATGCTGAAACTGACTTCGTTGCGAAAAACGCTCAATTTGTTGAGTTGGTAAACGCAACAGCTAAAGCAATCGCTGAAGGAAAACCAGCTAATAACGAAGAAGCTCTTGCTTTGACAATGCCTTCAGGTGAAACTCTTGAAGCAGCTTATGTGTCTGCAACAGCAACTATCGGAGAAAAAATCTCATTCCGTCGCTTTGCTTTGATTGAAAAAACAGATGCACAACACTTCGGAGCATACCAACACAACGGTGGACGTATCGGTGTTATCTCTGTAATCGAAGGTGGAGACGAAGCACTTGCTAAACAAATTTCAATGCACATCGCTGCTATGAAACCAACAGTTCTTTCATACAAAGAATTGGATGAGCAATTTGTTAAAGATGAGTTGGCACAATTGAACCACGTTATCGACCAAGATAACGAAAGCCGTGCTATGGTTGGTAAACCAGCTCTTCCACACTTGAAATATGGATCAAAAGCTCAATTGACTGATGAAGTGATTGCTCAAGCTGAAGCTGATATTAAAGCTGAGTTGGCTGCAGAAGGCAAACCAGAAAAAATCTGGGATAAAATCATCCCAGGTAAAATGGATCGTTTCTTGCTTGACAACACTAAAGTTGACCAAGCATACACACTTCTTGCACAAGTTTACATCATGGATGACAGCAAGACAGTTGAAGCTTACCTTGAATCAGTTAATGCTTCAGTAGTTGAGTTCGCTCGCTTTGAAGTTGGTGAAGGTATCGAAAAAGCTGCAAACGACTTTGAAGCAGAAGTTGCAGCTACAATGGCAGCAGCCTTGAATAACTAATAAAAAGTAAGGAAGCAAATCAGCTTCCTTTTCTTTTGTTGGAGGGGAACTTAGAGGAATCTCTTTGAAGGTAAACAAAAAGCCCCATACTTAGGGCTTAATGTATTTAGGAGACTATACTTCAAACTCATAGAGTGCTGTAGATAGATAACGTTCTCCGTTATCTGGTGCAAGCGCAAGGACTTTTTTACCTGCTCCAAGTTTTTTAGCGACTTCAATTGCTGCATAGATAGCTGCTGCAGAAGAAATACCGACTAAGAATCCTTCTTTTCCACCGATTTCACGGCCAAGTGCTAGAGCATTATCTGATGTTACACGAACGATACCATCGTAAGCTTCTGTATCAAGTGTATCTGGAATGAATCCAGCAGAGATACCTTGAATTTTGTGAGGACCTGGCTTTTCACCAGACAAGATAGCTGACTCGTCTGCCTCAACAGCAAAAACTTGAATGTTTGAGTTAGCAGTTTTAAGAGCATGAGAAACACCAGAAATAGTTCCTCCAGTACCAACACCGGCAACAAAGGCGTCTAAACCATCAGCTCCGAAATCAGCTAGAATTTCAGCTCCTGTTGTTCTTTCGTGAACCTCTGGGTTAGCTTGGTTATTAAACTGTAATGGTAGGAAACCATCACGCTCAGCAGCAATTTCCTGCGCTTTTGCAATCGCACCTTTCATTCCTTCGCTACCAGGAGTGAGGACTAGTTCAGCTCCATAAGCTTGGATAATTTTACGACGTTCCACGCTCATTGTTTCAGGCATAACGATAACAACTTTGTAACCTTTAGCGGCACCAACCCATGAGAGACCAATACCAGTGTTCCCACTAGTTGCTTCTACAATGGTAGAACCAGGTTTCAATTTACCTTCTTGTTCTGCTTTTTCAATCATGCTTAGGGCGATACGGTCCTTAACTGACGATCCTGGGTTAAAAGCTTCAAGTTTTACATAAACATCTGCTGCACCTTCTGGTACAATGTTATTCAATTTAACAATCGGTGTTCTACCGATGAGTTCTGTGATATTGTTATAAATTGCCATATTAGCACCTCTTTATATAAGATGCTACTAGTATAACGCTAACTTTAACTTTTGTAAAATATAGAAATCCTATCGGAGTGATAGGATTTTTTTATATCAATGATTCAAACCATTCATATTCAAACGATTATGATAAGCTAAGTCAAATAGATAGGTGTAAAGAGGTACAATATCAGTTTTCTTTGGAAATTCAAATTTGTGAGAATTAAAATGCTCATTGTGAGATTTTAAAAAGGCATTTTCTAAATAAGTAATCGTAATCTCACTATCATCAATCCCAAGTCCAGCAGTTTCCATTTCAACATTGACAATGTTCATGAGGAAAATTGATTTGATAGACATCTTCCGTCCGGTTGCCCCTTGTTTATCTGTAAAGATGATTCGGATATTTGTAAAGATAATTGAGTCACGAATGAGTTTATATCCGCTTTGAATTTCTTCATTTTCTAATAAATATTGTCCAAACTCCTTGGTAAGAGTTTCTTTACTTTGCTCACTGAAGTTTCCAGCGAGTCCCTGAATTAATCTTCCAAAAGCCATATGATATTTCCTTTCTTTACGATAGGTTTACAGGTACTTCAACTTCACGTAAACCTTTGTCAGTTAGAGTAACTTTTCCATTGAAAAATTCAATGAGATCAGCCTTGATATCGTCTTTCCTTTCTTTGTCAACGAAAATCATTGTGTCAACTTGGTCTGTAAAGTTTGTCTCTAATTCTATAAGATTATTCTCTTTAAGAAAATTACCGTATTCTTGATATTGGGCATAAGACATTTGAATGGAGATGCCAGCTTGCTCTTTGATTTCAATAATGCCAATTTCCTTAACTGCTAGAGCAACGCTACCAGCATAAGCGCGAATCAAACCACCAGCTCCTAGTTTGATACCACCAAAATAACGAGTAACTACCACACAGACATTAGTAAGGTTGTGATTCTCCAGAACTCCTAGCATAGGAACGCCAGCAGTCCCACTAGGTTCTCCATCATCACTAGTTCGCTTGATTTCACTACGCTCACCGACAATAAAAGCAGAGCAGTTGTGGGTAGCTTTATAGTGTTCTTTTTTGATAGCTGTGATAAAGTCACGAGCTTCTTCCTCACTATAGACACGTTTGGCATGACAGATAAAGCGTGATTTTTTGATTTCTTCTTGGACTTGTCCGTCCTCTTTTATAGTTCTGTATTCCATATTTTTATTGTACTAAAAAATAGCGTAAAGTTCTACATTTTACGAATAAAGAAATATGAAAGTAAATCCAAATTATCTCGGTCGCCTTTTTACCGAGCAAGAATTAAGTCATGAGGAGAGACAACAAGCAAAACAAATTCCATCCATGAAAAAAGAAAAGGGTCAACAATATTGTCAGCGTTGTGGTAGTCAGATAGAAGAAGAATGGCATTTGCCTATTGGTGCTTTTTATTGCCGAGAATGCTTGATTATGAAGCGAATAAGAAGTGATCAAAATCTCTATTATTTTCCGCAAGAAAGGTTTCCACAGCAAGATGTACTAAAATGGTCAGGTCAACTGACTCCATTTCAAGAGCGGGTATCACAAGGACTCCTTCAGGCGGTAGATAAGAAGGAGGCTACCTTGGTACATGCAGTGACAGGAGCTGGTAAGACAGAGATGATTTACCAAGTTGTTGCCAAGGTGATTGATCAAGGTGGAGCTGTTTGTTTGGCCAGTCCACGAATTGATGTTTGCCTAGAGCTCCATAAACGACTACAAAATGATTTTGCATGTGATATTGCGCTATTACATGGGGAGTCGGATCCCTATTTTCGTACTCCTTTGGTTATAGCAACCACTCACCAGCTATTAAAATTTTATCAAGCTTTTGATTTATTGATTGTGGATGAAGTAGACGCCTTCCCTTATGTTGATAATCCTGTACTTTACCATGCTGTCAATAATTGTGTAAAGGAGACCGGATTGAGAATATTTTTAACAGCAACGTCAACTGATGAGTTAGATAGAAAAGTTAAACAAGGGGAGTTAAAGCGTCTCAGTTTACCTCGTCGTTTTCATGGAAATCCTCTCATTGTTCCCAAGCCAATCTGGTTATCGCATTTTAATAGATATTTAGAAAAAAATGGCTTACCTCCAAAATTAAAACTTTACATTGAGAAACAGAGAAAGACGGCCTATCCCTTACTAATCTTTGCCTCTGAGATTAAAAAGGGAGAAAAACTAAAAGAAATTTTGCAGGAGAAGTTTCCGAATGAGAAAATAGGCTTTGTATCCTCAATTACGGAAGACCGATTAGAGCAGGTACAGGCCTTTCGAGATGGAGAGTTGACGATATTAATAAGCACAACTATATTAGAGCGTGGAGTTACCTTCCCTCGTGTAGATGTTTTTGTGGTGGAAGCCAATCATCAACTCTTTACCAAGTCAAGTTTAGTACAAATTGGTGGGCGAGTTGGAAGAAGCATGGATCGTCCTACCGGAGAACTGATATTTTTCCATGACGGACTCAATCTGTCCATTAAGAAAGCCATAAAGGAGATTAAGCAAATGAATCAGGAGGCAGGAGTATGAAGTGTTTATTGTGTGGTAAAAGCTTGCAAACAGAGATAACTTTTACTAACCTCCTCTGTTTTAAAAAGGAGGAGGAACTAGTTTGTGAATCCTGTATTTCGTCTTTCGAGAGCATTGGTGGTAATCATTGTCCTAGTTGTTTTAAAAAAGGAATGTCAATCATCTGTCAAGATTGTCAATTTTGGTGTAAAAAAGGTGTAAAGGTTGATCATGTGGCTCTTTATTCCTATAATCAGGCCATGAAAGAATATTTTAGTCACTATAAATTTGATGGTGATTATCTTCTTAGAAAGGTATTTTCTGAGATATTGCAAAAAGAGTTAAAGAAGTATAAGGACTATCAGATTGTGATTGTTCCTCTGAGTGACGAGCGTTTTACAAGTAGAGGATTTAATCAAGTTGAGGGTTTGATAAAGGATACTGGGTTAGCATATCTGGATATTTTGGTTAAAAAAGAAGTTGAGGCTAGTTCTTCAAAAAATCGATCGGATCGCTTACTTGCAGAGTTTCCATTTTTATTGAAAGGTGGAGTGAAGCCCCCAGAAAATATCTTACTCTTTGATGATATTTATACAACTGGAACTACCTTGAATCGTCTTAAAAGTATGCTTTTAGCAGCTGGTTGTCAGAATATTAAAACTTTTTCCCTCGCAAGATGAGGAAAAAGTTTGCAAAAAAAATATGAAAGCGTTATAATATAATTAGAAAAACAAATATGTTTAGAAAGAAGGTACTTATATGATTAAATATAGTATCCGTGGTGAAAACCTAGAAGTAACAGAAGCAATTCGTGATTATGTAGTTTCTAAACTCGAAAAGATCGAAAAATACTTCCAAGCAGACCAAGAATTGGATGCGCGTGTTAACTTGAAAGTTTACCGTGAAAAGACTGCTAAAGTAGAAGTAACCATTCCGCTTGGATCTATTACTCTTCGTGCAGAAGATATTTCTCAAGATATGTACGGTTCTATTGATTTGGTGACAGATAAGATTGAACGTCAGATTCGTAAAAACAAAACTAAAATTGAACGTAAGAACAGAAATAAAGTATCAACAAGTCAACTCTTTACAGATGCTTTAGTTGAGGACTTAGATGTAGCACAACCAAAAGTTGTTCGTTCAAAACAAATTGATTTGAAACCAATGGATTTGGAAGAAGCTATCTTACAGATGGATTTATTGGGACATGACTTCTTTATCTATGTAGATGTTGAAGATGAAACAACAAATGTTATCTATCGTCGTGAAGATGGAGATATCGGTCTTCTAGAAGTTAAATAATCTTAATAATTAGTTTGTAAAAGTGGTTTACACTAGTGTAAACCACTTTTTAGTTATGTGACTATTAGTCCGTCTCGCTCCGTGAGGTGCGAGACAAATAAACCACCCGCTATTCGGGTGCGCGTCGAAGGTTATACCAAAAAAAACTCCAAACGCGATACAATAAAGATGTTCAAGCCAATTGTAAAGCGAAAGGAGAAAACCATGGTACAAAAGTCTCATAGTTTATCACACACAAAGTGGCACTGTAAGTATCACATTGTGTTCACCCCTAAGTATAGACGAAAAGTGATCTATAATCAATATCGGAGTAGTTTAGGTGAAATATTTCATCGCTTGTGTAGTTATAAAGGAGTTGAAATTATCGAGGGTCACTTAATGCCAGACCATGTACATATGTTAGTAAGTATTCCACCAAGGATAAGTGTTTCGAGTTTTATGGGTTATTTAAAAGGTAAAAGTGCACTCATGATGTTTGACAAACACGCCAACCTCAAGTACAAGTTTGGGAATCGGCATTTCTGGGCAGAAGGTTATTATGTGAGTACAGTAGGGCTTAATGAAGCCACGATAAGGAAATACATACCAGATCAGGAAAAGCATGATATAGCACTAGATAAATTAAGTGTAAAAGAATATGAGAATCCCTTTAGGGATAGTGGCAAGTAATACTCACGCCTCTTTAAGAGGCAAGTGACGAGTCAAGAGCAATGAGGCTTGAACAACGTGAAAGCTAGCGTCTTTAGGCGCTGGCTGGTAATTTGGGCTTATAGCCCTGGTGCAAACCACCCGTTAGACGGGTGGTTATGATTTAGATATTTTACGATTATCTGAATATAGGGTTCCCTCTTTAAAAGTCGCTTTTTGGCTACATTTGTGGTATAATAATGCGCAAGAGGTTTGTAATGAAAAAAAATGAAATAAATCCCTTTTTTATGTATCTGATTGCTATGGTAACCTTTACGATTATGACCATTTTGATTGTGTTAGTAAAGGATAATCTTATCACTATAGCAAGTCTATTTTTATTTATTGTATTCTATGTTTTGCTATTTAATTTCCAGAAAAAATATTACAAAAAAACAGATATCGAGCAAATCCAGTATGTCAATCATCAGGCTACGGATAGTTTGAGTGCCCTCCTAGAGCAAATGCCTGTCGGGGTTGTTAAATTAAATATGAACAGCAGTGAGATTGAATGGTTCAATCCCTATGCGGAGTTAATTTTGACAACCGAGGATGGAGAAATTGATTTTCCTCAATTTCAAAAGATTTTAAAGAGTTCGATTTCTACTCCAGGGGCTTATGCCATTGTTGGGGAGAAACGTTATGCAGTGCATTTGGATAGAAATTCGGGTGTCTTATACTTTTTTGATGTTTCTGGTGAGTATGAGGCGACTGCTGAATTGGTAACAAGTCGTCCTGTAATTGGAATTATCTCAGTTGATAACTATGATGATTTGGAAAATGAAACGTCTGAATCAGATATTAGTCATATCAATAGTTTTGTTGCAAATTTTGTTTCAGAATTTGCTGGGAAACATGCCATGTTTTCTCGTAGAGTGAGCATGGATCGCTTCTATTTATTTACGGACTATACCGTACTTGATCACTTGATGCAGGATAAATTTTCTGTGATTGATACCTTTCGTGAGGAAGCTAAGCAACGAAATTTGCCACTAACGATGAGTATAGGAGTTTCCTATGGTGATGGGAATCATGACCAGATTGGGAAGGTTGCTCTCCTCAATCTCAACTTAGCGGAAGTTCGTGGTGGTGACCAAGTAGTTGTAAAAGAGAATGATGAAACCAAAAATCCAATCTACTTTGGAGGCGGTTCAGCAGCATCTGTTAAACGTACTCGGACACGAACTCGTGCTATGATGACAGCTATCTCAGATAAACTTAAAAGTGTCGATCGAGTTTTTGTTGTTGGTCACAAGAATCTTGACATGGATGCTCTTGGTTCAGCAGTTGGAATGCAGTTGTTTTCGAGTAATGTACTGGAAGATAGTTATGTGATTTATGATCCTACACAGATGTCTCCAGATATCGCTCGAGCGGTCAATTATTTGGAAGATGAGGGTGTTTCAAAACTTCTTCCTTTAAATCAAGCGATGACAATGGTTACCAAACGCTCCTTACTGGTGATGGTTGACCATTCTAAGACAGCTTTAACCTTATCCAAAGAGTTTTATGACTTGTTTACCCAGACGATTGTCATTGACCATCATCGTCGTGACCAAGATTTTCCAGATAATTCGGTCATTACCTATATCGAGAGTGGAGCTAGTAGTGCTAGTGAACTTGTAACTGAGTTGATTCAATTTCAAAACTCTAAGAAGAAACGTTTGAGTCGTATTCAGGCTAGTGTTCTTATGGGGGGAATGATGTTGGATACTAAAAATTTCACCTCTCGGGTAACTAGTCGAACTTTTGATGTTGCAAGTTATCTCAGAACGAGAGGGAGTGATAGCATTGTCATTCAGGAAATTTCAGCCACTGATTTTGAAGAATATCGTTTGGTGAATGAGTTAATTTTACAAGGGCAGATGGTACAACCATCAATTCTGGTTGCTCAAGCTTTGGAGGATAAAGAGTACGATACGGTTGTTATTAGTAAAGCTGCTGATGCTTTGCTTGCCATGTCTGGTATAGAAGTCAGCTTTGTACTTGCTAAGAATAGTCAAGGAGCAATCTCTATTTCTGCGCGAAGTAGAAGTAAGATTAATGTTCAGCGAATTATGGAAGTGTTAGGTGGCGGTGGTCACTTTAACTTAGCTGCAGCGCGGTTGACAGATATGAGCCTGCAAGAAGCAGGAGATAAACTTAAAACAGTTATTTTTAATGAAACAAAAGAAAAGGAGTCAGAAGAATGAAAGTAATCTTTTTAGCAGATGTTAAAGGTAAAGGGAAAAAAGGTGAAATTAAGGAAGTGCCAACTGGATATGCACAAAACTTTTTAATTAAGAAAAACCTTGCTAAGGAAGCTACCGCTCAAGCTATTGGTGAGTTGCGTGGTAAGCAAAAATCAGAAGAAAAAGCACATGCAGAGATGCTTGCAGAAGCGAAGGAAATTAAAGCAAAACTGGAAGCAGAAGAAACAATCGTTGAGTTTGTCGAAAAAGTTGGTCCAGACGGACGAACTTTTGGGTCAATTACTAACAAGAAGATTGCAGAAGAATTGCAAAAACAATTTGGTATTAAAATTGATAAACGCCACATTCAAGTTCAATCACCAATCCGAGCAGTTGGTTTGATTGATGTTCCGGTTAAGATTTATCAAGATGTAACAAGTGTAATCAATCTTCGAGTCAAGGAAGCTTAATTTACGATTGGTTGACAATATTGTAAAAGGAAGGAAAGTCTGATGGCAGAAGTTGAAGAACTGCGTGTTCAGCCTCAAGATATCCTGGCAGAACAATCTGTTTTAGGAGCCATTTTTATTGATGAGACTAAACTCGTTTTTGTCCGAGAATATATCGATTCACAGGACTTCTTTAAGTATGCTCACCGTTTGATTTTTCAGGCTATGGTTGATTTATCTGATCGTGGAGATGCTATTGATGCAACCACAGTTCGGACGATACTAGATAGTCAGGGTGATTTACAAACTATTGGAGGCTTGTCTTATCTGGTTGAGATTGTCAATTCGGTGCCAACCTCTGCCAATGCGGAATACTATGCTAAAATTGTAGCAGAAAAGGCTATGCTTCGACGTCTAATTGCTAAGTTGACAGAGTCTGTAAACCTAGCCTATGAAGCTTCTCAACCTGCGGACGAAATTATCGCTCGTGCAGAAAAAGGCTTGATTGACGTTAGTGAGAATGCCAATCGAAATGGCTTTAAAAATATTCGCGATGTATTGAATATCAACTTTGGGAATTTAGAAGCTCGTTCGCAACAGACTTCAGATATCACGGGTATTGCGACAGGTTATCGAGATTTAGATCACATGACGACAGGTCTGCATGAGGAAGAATTGATTATTTTGGCAGCTCGTCCTGCGGTTGGTAAGACAGCCTTTGCTTTGAATATTGCGCAAAATATCGGAACCAAATTAGACAAGACAGTTGCTATTTTCTCTCTGGAAATGGGTGCTGAAAGTTTGGTCGATCGTATGCTGGCTGCGGAAGGCTTGGTAGAGTCGCATTCTATCCGTACAGGGCAATTGACTGAGGAAGAATGGCGCAAGTATACGATTGCTCAGGGTAATCTGGCTAATGCAAGTATCTACATTGATGATACACCAGGGATTCGGATCACAGAAATTCGCTCTCGTTCCCGTAAACTGGCTCAGGAAACAGGTAATCTAGGCTTGATTTTGATTGACTATCTTCAGCTGATTACAGGGACTGGTCGAGAAAATCGTCAACAAGAAGTATCTGAGATTTCCCGTCAGTTGAAAATCCTAGCAAAAGAACTCAAAGTTCCAGTTATAGCTCTTAGTCAGCTTTCTCGTGGTGTAGAGCAACGTCAAGATAAGAGACCAGTTTTGTCTGATATTCGTGAATCTGGATCTATTGAGCAGGATGCTGATATTGTAGCCTTTCTTTATCGTGATGACTATTATGAGCGTGGTGGTGAAGAGGAGGAAGGCATTCCAAATAATAAAGTAGAAGTGATTATCGAGAAAAACCGTAGCGGTGCACGTGGAACGGTAGAATTGATTTTCCAAAAAGAATATAATAAATTTTCAAGTATTTCGAAGATGGAGGAACCAAGATGACAGACGCATTTACAGATGTGGCTAAAATGAAAAAAATCAAAGAAGAAATTAAGGCGCATGAGGGACAAGTGGTGGAAATGACCTTAGAAAATGGTCGTAAACGCCAAAAGAATCGTTTGGGAAAACTAATTGAGGTTTATCCATCGCTCTTCATCGTTGAGTTTGGAAATGTTGAAGGAGACAAACAGGCTAATGTCTATGTTGAATCTTTCACCTATTCAGATATTTTGACAGAAAAGAACTTAATTCATTATTTGGATTAAGGATAATCATGAAAGTGAGAAATACTCTCACTTTTTTCTTTTTCTTTCGAATGATATAGATGAGGTCAACCTCAAAAATCTAATTATTTGAAGGAGAATGAATGACATTTACTAAAGCAGGACATAAAAAGGGAACTTTTCTCAGAAAGACAGCTGTAGGATCAGCTTCACTATTACTAGCAGGAGCTTTTTTGTTTGGTGGAGGAGCTGTTCATGCTAATCAGGTAAATGGTGGATCACTAGCACGTGGAGATGATTATCCCTATTATTATAAAAATGGGAGTCAGGAGATTGATAAATGGCGCATGTATTCTCGTCAGTGTACTTCTTTTGCAGCCTTTCGTTTGAGTAATGTCAATGGTTTTGAAATTCCGGCGGCTTATGGAAATGCTAATGAATGGGGATATCGTGCTAAACGAGAAGGTTATCGCGTAGATCAGCGCCCAGCAATTGGTTCTATCGCTTGGGATACGAGTGGACAGTATGGTCATGTCGCTTGGGTATCCAATGTTTTTGGTGATATGATTGAAATTGAAGAATACAATTATGGAGTCAGAGAAAGGTACAATCGACGAACGGTAAAGGCCAATTCTATGACTGGATTCATTCATTTTAAAGATGTGGGGAATACTAGCTCAGGAAATTATCAGTTATCACTCGTATCTAGTGGGACACATATTTTTACAGAAAAAGCAGCCATTATGGATCAGCCATCACTAACAGCAACGATTATCGATTATTACTATGCGGGAGAAAGTGTGCATTATGATCAAACTCTTGAAAAAGATGGGCATAAATGGATTAGTTATATTTCACGAAGCGGGAACAGACGTTATATCCCCTTAACTAAAACAAGTAGCTCTAAAAATGGTTGGGAAAAAGAAGGAACTGTTTGGTATTATTATGAAAATGGTCAGAAAGCAGTCGGTTGGAAGAAGATTAATGGAAACTGGTATCATTTGCAAGCTGATGGTACAATGACGACAGGCTGGTTAAAAGATGGTTCTAAGTGGTATTATCTGAAGTCGTCTGGCGAAATGCAGACAGGCTGGTTAAAGGATAATGGAACATGGTACTATCTTGAAAGCTCAGGTGCTATGAAGGCTAGCCAGTGGTTTCAGGTTTCAGGGAAATATTACTATGTGAATGCATCGGGAGCTTTAGCAGTCAATACGACTATCGATGGTTTCCAAGTTGATAGCAGTGGTGCACGAGTAGAAAATCCAGCATCATAAGTGTTATTCAGTATTTGGGCTCTTCCTAATGGTATTTTTCCCTGCTTTCCTTTATAATGGGTGTATGGACAAGAAAAAATTATTACTAATTGACGGATCTTCAGTTGCTTTTCGGGCATTCTTTGCACTTTACCAGCAACTGGATCGTTTTAAAAATGACAATGGACTACATACCAATGCAATCTACGGTTTTCATTTGATGCTAAATCACCTGTTGGAGCGTGTTCAACCGAGTCATATCTTGGTTGCTTTTGATGCGGGGAAGACGACTTTCCGTACAGAGATGTATGCAGATTATAAGGGTGGTCGTGCTAAGACTCCGGATGAGTTTCGTGAGCAATTTCCTTTTATTCGTGAGTTGCTAGACCATCTTGGAATTCGTCATTATGAGTTGGCCCAGTATGAAGCAGATGATATCATTGGAACTCTTGGTCGTTTGGCTGAAAAGGATGCTTTTGATGTAACTATCGTCAGTGGAGACAAGGACTTGATCCAGTTGACAGATGAACATACAGTGGTTGAGATTTCTAAGAAAGGTGTAGCTGAGTTTGAGGCATTTACACCAGAATATCTCATGGAAAAGATGGGCATCACACCAGCTCAGTTCATCGATCTTAAGGCCCTCATGGGAGATAAGTCAGATAATATCCCTGGCGTCACCAAGATTGGTGAAAAGACTGGTATTAAGCTCTTGTTAGAACATGGCTCGCTCGAAGGTATTTATGAAAACATCGATAGTATGAAGGCTTCTAAGATGAAGGAAAATCTCATCAATGATAAGGAGCAAGCCTTTCTGTCTAAAACACTGGCGACGATTGATACGAAAGCACCGATTGAAATCGGCCTAGATGATTTGGTTTATAGTGGTCCAGATGTGGAAAATCTCGGGAAATTCTACGATGAGATGGGCTTCAAACAGCTCAAGCAGGCTTTAAATGTATCATCAGCTGATGTGGCTGAGAGTTTGGACTTTACTATGGTTGACAAATTCAGTCAAGATATGCTAAGTGCGGACTCCATCTTCCACTTTGAACTCTTTGGAGAAAACTACCATACAGATGACTTGATTGGCTTTGCCTGGTCTTGCGGAGACAAACTCTATGCTACAGATAAGCTGGAACTTCTGCAGGAGCCGATTCTTAAGGATTTTCTAGAAAAAACACCTCTGAAAGTATACGACTTTAAGAAAGCAAAAGTCCTCTTAAATCGCTTTGGTTTGGACTTGCAGGCTCCTGCTTTTGACAGTCGTTTGGCCAAATACCTTCTCTCTACTGTCGAGAATAATGAAATTTCAACTATTGCTAGTCTCTATGGTCAAACTTACCTAGTCGATGATGAAACCTTCTACGGTAAAGGTGTCAAAAAAGCTATTCCAGAGCGAGAGAAACTCTTGGAACACTTGGCTCGTAAGGTTGCTGTATTGGTTGAGACAGAGCCTGTTTTACTTGAAAAATTAAGCGAAAACGGACAACTTGACCTTCTTTATGATATGGAGCAACCTCTAGCCTTTGTCCTTGCTAAGATGGAAATCGCTGGGATCAAGGTCAAAAAAGAAACCTTGCTTGAGATGCAGGCTGAAAATGAGCTTGTCATTGAAAAGCTGACGCAAGAGATTTATGACCTAGCAGGTGAGGAATTTAATATCAATTCACCTAAACAGTTGGGTGTCCTTCTTTTTGAAAAACTAGGTCTCCCTCTCGAATATACCAAGAAAACCAAGACAGGTTATTCGACAGCCGTGGATGTATTGGAGCGTCTAGCTCCTATTGCGCCGATTGTCAAGAAAATCCTCGACTACCGTCAGATTGCTAAGATTCAATCCACTTATGTGATTGGTTTGCAGGATTGGATTTTAGCTGATGGCAAGATTCACACGCGCTATGTGCAAGATTTGACTCAGACAGGTCGTCTGTCTAGTGTCGATCCAAACTTGCAAAATATCCCTGTTCGTTTGGAACAAGGGCGCCTCATTCGTAAGGCTTTCGTGCCAGAATGGGAGGACAGTGTCCTTCTCAGCTCGGACTATTCACAGATTGAGCTACGAGTTTTGGCCCATATTTCTAAAGATGAGCACTTGATTAAGGCCTTCCAAGAGGGAGCTGACATCCATACCTCAACAGCCATGCGGGTCTTTGGAATTGAACGTCCTGAGGATGTGACTCCAAACGACCGTCGTAATGCCAAGGCGGTTAACTTTGGAGTGGTTTACGGGATTTCCGACTTTGGCTTGTCTAATAATCTGGGCATCAGCCGTAAGGAAGCAAAAGCCTATATTGATACTTACTTTGAACGCTTCCCAGGTATTAAAAACTACATGGATGAAGTGGTGCGTGAGGCGCGTGATAAGGGCTATGTGGAGACCCTCTTTAAACGTCGTCGTGAGTTGCCAGATATCAATTCGCGCAACTTTAACATTCGTGGTTTTGCGGAACGTACAGCCATCAACTCACCTATCCAAGGATCAGCTGCAGATATTCTCAAAATCGCTATGATTCAGCTAGATAAAGCCTTGGTAGAGGGTGGTTATAAAACCAAGATGCTGTTACAAGTACACGATGAAATCGTTCTTGAAGTGCCTAAGTCAGAATTAGCTGCCATCAAAAAACTCGTCAAGCAAACCATGGAAGGAGCCATTCAACTTAGTGTGCCACTGATTGCTGATGAAAATGAAGGCGTAACTTGGTATGAGGCCAAGTAAAAAATAGACTATTAAACAAAAAGAAATCCCCTTGAACATCATGGTTCAAAGGGGATTTTTGGTGAGAAAATTTTTGTAAGCAAAGATAAAATCGATTTTATCTAACTAATAGTAGCATTATTTGATTTGTTTCTTTTGTTCTTTTTTGGCAAGTACTGGTAGAATCACACCTAATCCAATCAGAATAATTGGGGTCAAGATGTTTGTAAGAAGAGAGAATTGCCAAGCAGTTGGATTCTCAGCGTAGTTAATTTTTGGAACCATACCAAGGATACAAGCAAAGGCAGTAAAGAGGAAGCACCAAGTACCGATAACAAAGCCAAGTTTAGGATTGTTCACAAACTTGTATTCGGCATTTTTGTATGTTTTCCAAGCACGGTTAAGCATCATGTAGGCAAGGAATACCCAGAGATAACGCATTGGCATTACGATAGAATTGAGGTTGGTCATCCATTTTACAAGTCCGTCAATTTCCTGAATACCAAAAATTGGAAGGATGATGATAAGGCTAACGAGGACACCTGTAAGAAGGTAGCCGTTAATGAGGACACCTTTTTCAGTACGTTTGCGAAGCCAGCTTGGGATGTAGTCTTCATCAGCGTTATTGAGAAGGATTTGCAATGGTGCGTCAATAGAGAAGGCAAGCGCAGCGATTTGTCCGACCATGTTTGTAAGAGCGTAGATCACGACAAAGAGGTTTCCAACTCCCCAAGAATTTCCTAACATTTGGAAGGCTTGATAGGCTCCATTACGCATGAGGTCTTCAGGGATGTTATTGCCATCAAATAGCATTCCCATGGCAACTGAACCAAGGATAGCAGAGAGACCGACCATGATGGCCATGACAATCATACCTTTTGGAAATTCTTTTGCAGGGTTGCGAGTTTGATTCACATAAGGGGAAATTTTTTCACAGCCACCAACTGCAAAGACTAGTAGTGAAATCGTTGTAAAATAAGAAAAATCAAAGTTTGGAATGTAGGTGCTCAGTTGATCCATGTGTGGTGTAGCAAACTGAATATCTGGCTTGATGAAAGGCAGACCGACAGCCAAAAGCACAAATAGTAAAGACATAATCAGCATAGCACTTCCTGCCAAGCTACCGATGACTTTTAGAGTTGCCAATCCCTTTGTAGAAAGGTAGAGGAAAAGTCCAAAGATTAGTAAGCAGAGAATAACAATCCAGTGGAAGTCAATTTGTTTTAGAAATTGACCGTTGCCTTGCAAGGCCCATCCAAGCGGAATAAGAATTCCTTGAGGTTTTTGTGCGAGATACGGGATATGTACAACCCAGTAGGTCCAAGCAGCAAAGTAAGCTAAACGTTTGGTTGATGTTTTTTCAACCCAGTCACTAACACCGCTTCCGCTTTCCTTAAAGGTAGAACCTAGTTGTCCAACGATGAGGGAATAAGGGATGAAGTAGAGTGCGAGGATTAAAATCCAAGATACGACGACTGAAATTCCCTGTTGAGAATAGTTGTTGACGACGTTTCCTAGCCCCCAAACCATGTTGAAGGCAATCAGAGAAACCATCAGCCAATTAAGTTGGTGTTGATCTTTTTTCATAATGTCTCCTTTTCTTATAATTTCAGTATATCATGATTTTTTGAAAGCGCCTAACAAAATTTGAAATTTACTATAAAAAATGTAGGGGGGAATTTATCAGATGGAGTTTGTACTTGAGTAAAAGTTATACACAATCTGTGGATAACTTTGTGAAATAAAAAATTGTTTTCCAAATGTTAGTTTAGAAAAAAGAGATAGAATGTGTGAGTTGGGTACTAAGCTAGTCGGTTATAAAGATTGATAGAACAGGATATTGAGGGTGTTTTAGTTTAGGATGTCAAAAAAATAGTTGAGAGAAATCGTTTGGAAGTATATGAAATTGATTTGAAAGTTGATTGAAAGTTATACACAATCTGTGGATAACTTTGTGGAGGATTTGGTATAAATTAGAAAATCCCCTTGTACATGACAAAGGGATTTGAACTATTAGTGATTTGGTAACCAGCTGAGGGTAAAGTCGAGAGATTGGGCGTTTAGCAAATCCTGGTGACCAATACTCTGAACTTCTTTTCCGTCAAGATGACAGTCTTGTACAAAGTGGAAGTGTTCATGATTTTGTTGAGTACGAATATCCAACCACTGTTTTTTTTCTGCAAGATAGACACGAAGGTGATCAAAGAGCGGAATCCCAAGATCATAGCTTGCTTTTCCTGGGCAGGTTGGGTAAAGCCCAAGAGTGGACCAGACATACCAAGCCGATAAACTACCGTTATCCTCATCTCCTGGATAAGCATCCCAGCCAGCTCGAAAGGCTTTTTGACGGAGAGTCTTGATTAAGAGACTGGTATATTGGGGATAATTACTGTAGCGGAAGAGATAAGGGATGTGGAAACTTGGCTGGTTTGAAATGGCTAGTTGACCAAATGGCGCTGTTGCCATTTCACTCATCTCGTGAATTTCATATCCATAACCCGTCGTTTCAAAGAGTGGGATACTTTGACAAGCTTTTAAGAGATAGTTGCTAAAGGCTTCTTTTCCACCCATTAGTTGACTAAGTCCAGAAATGTCATGTAAGACGCCTAGGCTTGCTTGAATGGCTGAACACTCAGCATAATCACGGCCCCAACTGTAAGGAGAAAAGTCAGGACGGAAGTTACCATCTACATCACGCGCCCTCATATAACCTGTCTCAGGGTCAAATAGGTTTTGATAGTTCTTAGAATATTGAGTATAGGTCTGAGCTAGATCTGCTTGATCTAATTTTGCTGCGCAAGTAGAGATACAAAAATCACTGTAAGCATAGTCTAGTGTGTGACTGACACTTTCGTGGTGGTCTGTGGATAGATATCCTAGCTTTTGGTATTGTGCCAGGCCGTGTCGTCCGTTGATAGCTTTTGGATCTGCCTTGGTCGCAGTTTCAAGCATGGCTTTGAGAAATTCCTCCTCAAGTTCAGGAGCCATGTTTTTGCAGGCGCTATCTGCAATAAGACCATCGATCAAAGTACCAGGCATCATGCCTCGTTCGTCAGGAGCCAGCCACTTAGGGAGGTATCCGGTGTCACGGTAGCTATTGAGGAAGCCTTCGAGAAACTGGCGATAGTATTCCGGAATAATCAAGGCAAAGAGTGGGAATGAAGTGCGGAAAGTATCCCAAAAACCATTGTTGGTGAAGAGTAGACCAGGCTTGATAGTTCTCGAAGCAAGGTCCATATGGATGTTTTCACCCTGCTCATTTACCTCATAAAATGTTTGCGGGAAGAGAAAGAGTCTATAAAGACAGTGGTCAAAAAATGTTCGGTCTACTGAGCCGGTTTCCACGACATCAAAGCGGCCTAGAAGGTTTTCCCAACTTGTCTTGGCGTCTTGTTTTGTTTCTTCAAAATCCTGTTTAGGAAGATTAAAGAGGGCCTGTTCTTTGGAAATAAAAGAAGTTGCCAGTTGAACTTGAACTTCCGCTCCAGCCAAGTCAATACGCCAGTCTTGCCCCTCTTGCGTAATAGAAAGGATTTCTACAGAAAATGCGAGAGCAGTATACATGACGAGAGGACTTTTATTGGTTTCACCTTCTTGTCTCAGGGTCATAGTTCGCTTATCGACTTGTTCAACTCTCAGTTCATCTGCTGCGTGAAGATAGAGGGAGAGGGCTTTTCCTTGTATCTGTCTTAGTTGAATAGAAGATCCATAGCAAGTAGGACTTAGTTGCGTTTCAATCTGGTAGCGCAAAGAGAAGATTTTCAAATAATGAGGCTGGAAAGAAGCTTTGTCCTGAGCATAAGAAGACTGACGATGGAAGAGGGTGTCGCCGCTGATTTCTCCTGTAATTGGTGTCAGCAAGAGCCAGGAGTAATCGCCAATCCAAGGGCTAGGTTGGTGGGTTAGTCGAATACCCTGAAAGATAGGAAGATGGGGATCAAAGAACCAGGATCCTTCTTGATCACTGGTTTGGGGGACAAAGTAATTCATGCCGAATGGCACTCCGGTGTAGGGTAGTGTATTGCCTCGCGAAAAAGCGTGTTTACTGGCTGTTCCAAAACGCGTATCAATGGTTTCAAGTATAGGTTTCATAGTAATTCCTTCAGTAGTTTTATACATTATATCAGAAAAAGGAGACTTTTAGAAAGCGACTTCAAAATATAACAATTTTGTAGAAAAATGAGCCTTTTGACAAAATAAATCTCACAAAACACCGTTGTTATTGGCTTTTTGCTTTGTCTTGAAGCGTTGATTTTTGAATTTGCTCCCCTTTTTGCTCCCCTTATAGTGCTTTTAGTGCAGCTTCGTAGAATGATACTGCTTTTTTTGCGTTCTCTTTTGAGAGGTGGCTATATGTGTCCATGGTCATTGATAAAGTTGAATGACCTAGGCGGTGCTGGAGTTCCTTGTAAGGTATTCCAGAGTTAAGCAGTAAACTAGCGTGAGTATGACGGAAACCATGAAAACCTATATTCGGAACATCAGCGTGTTTAAAATGTGTTAGTAATCTTTTTTTAAGTTTTACGATGCTAGTATATTCATGAATGAAGTCAGAAAATACTACACTTTCACGTTGTCCGATCTTCCAGGCCTCTTTAGTTTGGCGTAGTTTGTACTGCTTCAGCATGCTAACAGTCTCTTGATCTATATCTATATCCCGATAACTAGACTTTGACTTTGGGCTGTTAATTTCTAAATACCGATTTAGTGTTTTGGTGACGTGTACAATGGCATTATCTAAATCTATATCAGACCAAGAAAGGGCTAAAGCTTCATTGATACGACAACCAGTAGCAAGTAAGAACTTATAGAGCGTTACATCATAGTAATAACGATATTTACAACTATCTAAATTATCAAGATAAACAAGAAACTTTTTTAATTCTGGATTATCAAAGTGTTTTACTTTTTTTCGCTTTGCTTTCTGAGTGTTACGAGGTAAAACAACATCACGGGCAGGATTGGACGGTATCGCTTGCATGGTTACGCCATACTGCAAGATACGTTTGTTTAAAGCGTGTATCATATCATAGTGTAGAAAAGCCCCTTTTTCCCCTCTATTTGCCTTGTCAGCAAGTTTGTTGATAATTGACTGGATAAGTGGAGTAGTGAGTTTGTCGAGCTTGTAAGCCCCGAAAATCGGCAATATATGATTATCGATTAGCTTTCTAACATTGCCTTGAGTGTTTGGCTTAACAGTATTTTTATAACTTTCCCACCAGAGAGTGGCTAATTCTTGATAGTTTTTTATGGTACTAGCTTTTTGTCTAGTACAACCGTCTTTCTGAAAAGCAATTTTTTCTTGAGTAGCTTTCTGTTTAACTTCCTTTTGTGTCCGCCCTGTTACCTTAGTTTTAACTTTCTTTCCTGTTATCTGGTCAATTCCTAGATATACATTAGCACGGTAAACTTTACAACCGTCTTTTTTTATAACTTCAGTTATTTTCATGATGATAAACCTTTCTAAAATACATCAGCAGGCAAGCTATTATTAAAAAGGTTTTAGATTGTGGTTTATATCATGCTAGGGCTTCACAGATTACCCTGTATTCAATTTTAAAGAGTCAGATGGTAAATAATACCAGAGTATGAAACAAGGCAAATATGGGGCTAATATTGCCCGCTATTACATATCATCAAAGAGCGAAAGTTGGTTATTATCAGCTTGTTTTTCAAGTTCTTTCTGTTTATTTTTCAACTCTTGTATACTTTCACGAGGAGTAGGGAGATTCTCCGGCATGGTTGTTCCGAGTTCTTTCATGGTATTTCTAATGGTTCGGCCTACGTTGAAATGGGTATCATTTGCGAGATCTTCGCCTTTTATGTTTCTACGTCGTAGAACTTCGTCGGTCTGAGTGGCACGGAATAAATTAGCAGCTAATTCAGCACTCCCCATAAAATCCAGAATATGCTCCCCTTCGTTTAGTTCTTTGAGGTTATGGATATCCTGCATAGTCAATCCACCATATAACCCCTGATATCCTGAGTTGTGAAATCGGCCAAAGTTTTTAACGCCAGCATTGCCAGCGGATTCGGCTAATGATTTGTTGTGGCGTTTAATTTCATCACGAATAGCTATTCGTTTTTGATCTTCGGTCAGTCGATTAAAATCATCGTGTAATTCTTGCTGACGAGTTTTAATAGCAAAATATGATTGCCCTAGTGCAATGACTTCTTTTCTAGGATCGCCATTTTGTACAATTAAATAACAGGCATAGCGTGATAGTTTAATATCTGCAATTTCTCGCGTTCCAAAATTAAGTTGTACAGTTTTGTTGACGTCAACAAAATTGGTAACCACGCGCTCTCCGGAGTTTTCACAGGCTATTTTTGCTTTGTCTATAACTTGGTTAAAGTTACGCCACTCCATATATTCTAGAATGGTTTGTAGTTCTCTGGCATACCAAAATTCTACTCCATTTTCGTCTATATGTTTGATATTTTCAAAAGTTAATTCATCGTACTGTTGGAGTTCCATAATAAAGTATCCTTTCTAAAATATTGTTAGCAGTTAAGTTACAAGCCTAGTATGGGATTGTTTGTGATAGGTGCTTTTGATATAATGTTTTTTGTCATCGGTTACCGATTACGTTCCTTACGGTTCGTGAGAGGAGGTGAAACTAATGAACCTTATCCCAGAGCTCGCTTTTACCATTATAGCGGATGTTATAGCAGGAATTATCTTGTATTTCGTCTGCAAATGGCTAGATGGTAGGAAGTAAACCGAGTGACTAGCCTAAAAACACCCGTTAAATCTATAAGATACGTCAAAAAAGCCCTTAACTACTGCAATAGTTAGGGGCTTTGGTGTTCTAATGAACCTTATCCATTAAGTTCATTCTAGCATACAAGCCCCAATATTTCAAGAGTTTTATTTTGTTAGAGTGTATTAGCTCCCTTTTAGACGTGAAAACATTTAAAATTATCAAAGCTTACCGTTTTTAGAGTGTATTAGAGAGCATTGAACTCCGAGAAAGCACGCGCTGCAGGATTGTTGAACATTGTGGCGCGTGGGTATGGTGTAGGTCGCATTTTAAATGCAAGAGTGGTATAATGATGTTGTAAATACCTGACCTTTCGCTTATTTTCAGTTAGGTACTATTAGACAAGTTGGCAGTAGCTAGCTTGTCTTTTTTTATTTCTCTCTATACAAATCCACAACTTCGCCGATAATTCGGAAGTCCGTCTCTGGTGTGATTGGCATATCTTTGTATGCAGGGTTCAAGCTATGTAAGTAGGCTTGGTCTTCATCAATAACAAGCTGCTTGATATAAGCATCACCGTTGTAGTTGAATACGCCGATAACTCCGTCATTCAAGTCTACACTTGTCTGAATGAATACCAGGTCGCCATCGTGATAGTCTGGCTCCATGGAGTCCCCTTTGATTGGTATGACAAAGTCGGCATCGATATCTACTGGTAACTCAATCCGCTCCACTCGTACATCATTCAAATACTGGCCTGTACCTGCAGAAGCTGGGTGGTCGTAGTAGTCGTAACTGTAGAGCTGAATAATATCCTCCGATACTTCGTTTATCTTCGTTTCTTCTTCGTTCTGCTCCAACAGTTGCTTTTCAAGATAAGTCAAGGCTTTTGCTTGTCTTGGTGGGGTTAATTGGTCATAGATGGCTTGAACTGGGGAAGTGGTAGCAATTTCTTCGGTTTTATTTTCTACTAAGTCAGACTTTGAAACGTTGAAAAAATTAGCCAGCATTTCAATTTTATCTATACGTGGGTAAGTTTTGGCATTTACCCAGTCGTTGACGGTTGTATACTTAAAATCTAACGCAATAGCTAACTGACGAGGGTTTAAGCCCTTTGCCTTTAAAAGTCTTTTGATATTATCCGCCATTATTTGCTTATTTCCTAATGACATGGTACAACCGCCTTTCTATAATTCACAATTTAATTATACGGTTAAAACGTAAAAAAAGCAAGTGAGGTGAAAAAAAATAAAATAAAATCAAAAAAAGTGTTGACAAATTATCGGTTATACCGTATACTGTCGTTGTATCCGATTTAAACGGATATCCAAAAGAAAGGAGTGAGGGCTATTTGCGTCTTACATTGAAAGCGTTGCGTGCTAATAGCAACATGAAACAATTAGAGGTAGTACAAAAATTAGGAATTTCTGCAACTACTTGGAGCAAGTGGGAAAATGGAAAGAGTTTCCCTGATGTTGCCCAAGTAAAAGAGATTGAAAAACTTTTCGGTGTTGCTTATGATGACATTATTTTTTTAACTTGATATCCGATTTAAACGGATATAGAAAGGAGCGAACCAATCGTAATACTACACTACATTTACAGATTTCTTAAGTGGTGCTTTACTACTTGGGATTGAAGAAAGGCAGGCAAGCAAATCAATGAGGAAACAAGTATTTACTCAGGAATTACTGAGGAACATACAGGAAGAAAATGGAATCATCACACTAGACCTAATACTGGACGCTTTACCAACTTGGTCAGAAAAAGACATCAAGGGCCGATTATCAAATTGGCGTTACCGTAAGGCTATTGACTACAAGGTAGAAGATGGGGAATTTAGTGAGATTTTCCTACTAAAAAGCAAGCAGGAAACAAAAGAAGAGATCAGCGCTGGTCAACGTTTGAAAATGGATTTATATTTCAGGCAGGTTTTAGCCTTAACTGGAATCATTGAATCAAACACCAGCAAGGACAACGATAAGACCAAGGCAGTTGAGTTGCAACAGAAAGCCATGCGAGCAATACCAGACGACATTTTCAAAGAATTGTCAGAGGTTTATGAGTAGATGGAACAGTACGGAAAGTTTCCGTAGAAAGGAGCTATCAGGAAATTAAGTTCACAGTATTCAGAAATAAAAAAACACGCCAAAGAAGCGCGTGAGAGCAACAAAAAAAGGCTTAGCAATAACCACACCGCAGAGCCTTTCACACTAACACTAAAACGAATTTAACAAAGCAGGCAAGCTGTTATTAAAAGGGTTTTAGTAACGATTTATACCTAGATTATACCATATCTAGGGCAATTTGACCATACGGAGAGCGCCAACTCTTAAAACTGGTACTTTCTCACGCTTTCAATTTGGCGAGTCTGGGTGTGGGAATTAGCTAGTATAGGAAACAACCATTAAAAAGCCCATCAAGGCAATTACACAAACACAGAAACAGAGGTAAAAAACATGACAGAAACAACATACGAGAATTTAACTAGACGTATAAACAGAATTAGCGCAGAAATGCTAGAAATTGGCGAAAAAAATGGCCTAAGAAGACTTTCTTTATTGGCAAATCAGACAAAATCAATCAAAGAAGATTTATCCCGTTTACTTTGGATTGAACTTCCTGAATTGAATGAAAGTCATAAAATCGAAACCGTTTCTAAAAGCGCTACTGGAATGTTTTTCCACCCTGGTATTTTTGAAATGGATGCTATGCGACAAGCATTCTTTAAACGTCAAGCAAAGCACTTTTTTGAGAACGAAGCAGAGCAACAGGCGTATATAGAACATGCTGAAAAGGAGTATTTAGAGGCTACTGTAACCTTAAAAGATATTCTTTTTAACTCTAAAAATGGAACTCAAAAAGTAAATAAAAGTTGTCTTATAGAGAAGTTTGAGGAGGCAATGCAATGACAACAGACCTAGACAACATGACACAAGCAGAATTTGATAAACGAATGGCTGAGATCAAGGCAAAAAATCCAAACCTATTCCAGTTTATCGCTGATTTTGTAAACAGAAAAGTAAGTACCGAAGAATTGGACGACTTCCTGAAGATGGAACGAAGTGACCAAGTGGACTACATCAAGAACTACAAGGCGAGGGCATAACATGAACGAACTAGATTTAACCAATACACAGGCGGTTATCTTCGTGATGATATTGATTGGCTTGCTGCTTTATTTAAACCACCGAGACCGCAAAAAAAGCGCCCAAATTGAGCGAGAAAGCACACAGGGGATAGAAACACCTAGCGAGAATTTAAACCCTGATTATGGGCGATACATCCAGCTTTCAGGGGTTAACGTATGGGGAGGGATTCAATGAGCCTAACAGAGAATGACAAGCGAGTATTAAGACTAATCAAGATAGGTGCGGAGAACTCCATAACGGGGGCAGAGATCAGCCTGATCACTAAGCTAGCAGAAAGAACCGTACAGGACATTATCAGCCGTCTGATCACGCGCTACGGTGTTCCTATCATCGGGGTACGTCATGGGGCTTTCAGAGGCTACTTTATCCCAGCTAACAAAGAGGAGCTACTGGACGGAGCAAAGGCGTTCTATAACCAAATACAGGAGGAACAGAAGCGCCTAACTGTCCTTTTAAATGCTGATTTAGAGAGCTACAAGCAACTACTGAAGGGAGCTGATGAATATGTTTAGTCTCAGCAAAGAAAGCGAATATGAGCTAACTCATGGCGTTCTGGAGCTTGTGGAGAATTACCTGGAAGCGCGTGATACAGTCAAACCACGATTGACAGGGTTAATCTCAGCCCAGGAAGTCATGGACGAGTTAGACGTAAAATATAAGACACTTCAAAAGTGGGAAGATGCTGGGCTAAGACGATACCAGCCCCCACTAGAAGATACTAGGAAAATCTATTATAAAATATCTGACATCTGGAAGTTTTTTGGGGTGAAAAATGGGTAGATACATGACAGAGCCAGCTTATGCTGGTATGAAGTTAGCCAAGGAAGATAAAACCAAGGTCAGACGCCCAAAGTTGAAGCAACTCAAAGCACGGAAACAACTGAAGAAACTGATGAAGAAACGAAAAAAGGGGCGATAGTATGACAATTTACGAGGCTAGAGGCTTTCAGGGTAATCTTGTCTATCCATTTGATAAGATTGAGCCTTTCCAGTATATTGAACGCTTTAAACCTTTTGTAGTCCCTGAAAGTGCTGATCCGGAGGAATACAAAAGAACCCAGGCGCCATATTGTTTAAGTGGTAAGGTTATGCCGGAGAAAAACGGGAGTTACAAGCGAAACAACTCCAGTCTAATCTATCGGGATTTGATTTTTCTTGATTATGACGATATACAGGGAACGTCTGAGGACTTCATAGAAGCCGTTTCTAGCGCCTTGTTTGGCTACTCCTACATCTTGTACCCGACTATCAAACATAGCTTAGAAAAGCCCCGTTTTCGCCTTGTAGTGAAGCCTGACAACGTGATGAATGAGGCAACCTATAAGCAGGTAGTGAAGGAGATTGCTGACAAGATAGGACTACCCTTTGACATGGCCAGTCTAACCTGGTCACAACTCCAAGGGCTACCAGTAACCACTGGAGAACCATCCGAATATCAGAAAATTGTCGAGCATGGCCTAGATTATCCAGTCCCCAAGGTTGAACCAAGAGCGAAGCAAGAAACTACTGGTAAATTCACACCCAGACCGAGGGGGCAGAGATCTATGACCATGAGGATCATTGACACGCTTTTTAATGGCTTTGGAGACGAGGGAGGGCGCAACGTAGCACTGACACGCTTCGTAGGTTTACTCTTTAACAAGTGGGTTGATTGTGACCTAGAGACCGCCTACGAACTTACAAAGATAGCTAATAGCGTGACTGCTGAACCTTTACCAATCGAGGAACTAGACCGTACTTTCAGCAGCATAGCACGGGCAGAATACAGAAAGAGAGGGTAGGACCATAGAAAAGGAAAAATTGAAAAGCCTGGAAAGTGAAATATTAGAGGTGCGTGAAAGTGAAGATAAGCACTTTAAGACTTTCAAAGGTGTTAGGGGGCAGCTTATCAAAGAGTGTCAAGAAATCAAAGACAAGGCTTATCAGCAAGCTTATGAAGAAGTTATGACAGACAGCAAACACCTTGAAAATGTAAAGGCCGGCAGGTTGACCGAGGCCCAGCATGAAGAACTAGCCCAGCAGAAAGGCGAGGAAAAGAGCAGCAAGGCTTTACCAACTAATCCGCTGGGAGTTGCTATTATGTTAAAAAAGCATATCCGATTTATTAGAATTAAGCCAGAGGCACAAGGGCAAAAAGCCCCACTATATTTCTATAATCCTGATTTTGGTATCTGGTTAGAGGATAATGAATTTTTGCAAGATCTTATTTCTGTCATTTATCCAAACACAACAGAAAAACAGGCATTTGACACGCTTTATAAAATAGCAAGACAAAGCCAAATGAGGGAAATCCAAGGCAATTATACTGTAATTGGGAAACAGCTATACAATGCTAAGACAGGCATTTTTGAAGAAACTACACCAGAGATTACAGCAACAAGAAAGATAAAAACAGGTTATAACCCTGGGGCAGAAGAGCCTATAATTAACGGCTGGAAGCCGACAGCTTGGCTTTTAGAGTTGTTTGACGGTGACGAGGAGCTTTATAACCTTGCTATCCAAATTATAAAAGCAAGCATCACAGGGCAGTCATTACAAAAGATCTTTTGGCTTTTCGGTGAAGGTGGAACAGGAAAAGGAACTTTTCAGCAGTTACTTATAAACCTAGTTGGTATGGAAAATGTGGCCAGTTTGAAGATCACTGGTTTAACAAAAAGCCAATTTTCAACTTCTATATTATTGGGAAAGTCGCTTGTAATCGGTGATGATGTACAAAAGGACGCAGTAATTAGAGACACTTCAGATATGTTTAGCTTAGCAACAGGCGACATAATGACCATAGAGGACAAAGGAAAACGCCCTTACAGCATACGCCTTAATATGACGGTGGTACAGTCATCTAATGGTTTACCAAGAATGAACGGAGATAAGTCAGCTATTGATAGGCGATTTAGAATTTTACCTTTTACCAAAGTATTTAAAGATAAACCTAATAAGGCTATCAAAGACGATTACATTAACCGCAAAGAAGTGCTGGAGTACCTGGTTAAGTTGGCCATTGAAACACCAATCGCTGACATTAACCCTACGAAGTCGATTGAAATTTTAGAAGAACACCACAAGGATATGAACCCCGTTATTGATTTTGTTTCTAAGTTTTTTACTGATGAATTGACAAGTGAGTTTATCCCTAATAGTTTTGTCTATCACGTTTGGAAAGGTTTCCTAGAATACTATGGTATTAAAGAAAACAGGTCAGAAATGGGCTTACATCGAGAAATCAAAAGCAACTTGCCTGAAGGTTTTGCAGTTGGCCAGAAGGTTATCCCTGCAGGGCAACAGATCCATAAAGGTTTTTATCCTAAAGAAGACCTACCGCCGTTTGCAAGCGTAGCCTATACTAATGGTAGGGCAACACCCGAAAAGCAGAAAAAGCCAAAGAATGAACGCGGGTATTACAACCATTGGCCAGAGTACAAAAAGAGAAGGAAAAGAAAATAAGAATTTTATACACTTTATACAGTAGGGCAAAAATTTTATACACTTAAAAACGTTGTCATATCAAGGGTTTTATACACTTTATACGAAAAACACGGAAATAAAAAAATTTCCTTATATTATGTTTCAAAAATGGGGTTCCTATTATCCCCTATATATATTTTTATTTTAATGTATAAAGTGTATAAAGTGTATAAAACAATAGCAAAACCCTTGGTACTACTGACTTTATTTTTTATACACTTTCAAAAACAAGTGTATAAAATTTTCAAGAAGCGTATAAAAAAGGAGCTAAAAATGAAAGTCAAGCTATTTTATCAGCAACAGAAGCAAAGCCTGCAGGAATTTGAAAACCAGGTAAACGACTTTATGGCAGGCGTTGAAGTTATTGACGTGAAATATACAGAGGCAACTAGTGGCGACTATGAAAATTTAGATACAATCACAGCGTTACTGGTCCTATACAAAGAATAAGGAGGAAACCCATGACAGAACCAGCATACTTTGAACAGGCAGATCAGGAACTGGAGGAACTCAACCGTAAGCGTGACGATTTTATGGCGGATGTAACACCGGTGTGTCTTGAAGATACGCCTGAATTGATTGAACTAGGTGAGAAGCTCCGGGCAGAAGACACCAGCATAAACGCCTATGAGTTATACAGACACCCTGAAGCGCGTGCAAAGTTATTCGCCCAAATCGCGGAAGCCTGCTTCTTGCTGATTGCAGATAGTTCACCAGTACCAGTGCAGCCAACACAAGCACAGCGGATCCATTTTTGCGAGTACCTAGAAGGGCAGTTCCAGAATATCATTAAAAAGTTGATTGCAAGCACAGACAAGCAAGCTCTGGAGTCTTTGCTTGAAGCCCTGCAACTGCCCAAAGAAAAACAAGCTCAGTTTATCCGTAATGTGGTAGTAAGCGGCTTACTCAGTGAAGAATAGCAGCAAAGGGGCATTGCCTCTTTTTGTGGTTTCATTGCTACTAAACCCAATCAATTTGGGTTTTTCTATATAGGGGGATTTTTGAACGAATGGAAGTTATAAAATCAATAACCATAGAGACATTTATAAAGCCAATGAAAAACAAGAATATCAGTCACGGTATAGCTGAGTTGGACGGTAGAAAACTAGAAATAGACCTAGATAATCTGTGTATCACCTTTGAACGTGATCGTTTTGATTTAGCAAGAATACCAGGAACTAAGGGAGGAAATCGCTACTTTTTTCTCTGTCCTATTTGTGGTAAACGATGCAGAAAACTCTATAAGAGACTTTTGCTATATGGTTGTGGATCATGCCAGAAAATACACAAGTCAACACTGAACCGAAGTAAGACAGATTGCCAATACTATTGGGAGCTTGCGCTTAGGGAAGCTAGAAAGGTAGAACCAGGTTGGAGTCCCAAACGTGGCGGATATATGTTTGACAGTTTTCCTGAAAGACCAAAGTATATGAAGCGTGACAAGTATTACAAGCATTATCAAAAGTTTGTTAACTACACCAGAAAAGGGGATAGCTTTTGGCTGAATGGTTTGAGATTGTGAGACAATATGAAGTAGTTTTTTGGAACATTTTCAAACAAATCTAAATAAAGAACACAGTTACAACAGTCAATTACAAGATACTAAACATGTATGAATACGAGACAAGAGGCAGAGATACCCCCTTTATTTTCAGACGGGGGTATATTTTGCTAGAGGAAAAGAACGCTGCCCTCTTCTGTCCGAAAAATTCCCTTTTTGAAATGTTTAAAGGTATTAGGGAATGTAGTGCTATCAGGAAGTTAGCTTGATTTTTTCACCTCTAAAGCTACCCATTAACTAAGTAGTTTAGGAGGCCTTAGATAATTTGTAGTAATGGAACAATTCTACCAAACGAACACCGTAGAAAGGTGCAATATGGAACGTGATAGCCGAGGGAGATTTTTGCCGGGCAACCAAGTAGCAAAAGGCAACAGGGGAAACAGAAAACCAAAATATGGCAATAGCAACGCTTTGAATCATGGACTACGCAGAGGATATACTGGACTGTTACCAAGCCAAAAAGGTGGGGTATCTATTTATAAAATGGGTGCATACCTTGGAACGCTACCAGATAAGTATTTCCACCACTCAGAAGATGGAGCGCTTTGGGTAGATTATAACGCTTGTCAGTATTTAATTTCAGTTTGTGGCTTTCCTGAAAGTATGTTTAGCGAACCAGAGGAATGGTAAGGTTTTGGTAAGGTAGTGGCAAAAAATATGCCTGACAAATGGCAGGGTTATGTGTGTTGAACTCCGAGCGAACGCCGAGAAAATAGCTCTTGAACAGAGAACGAACAGAGAAGATTACATAGCTTGAAGCTAGAGCGAAGCCTGAGAAAGTGGGGTATATCCCCTATCATTTATCAAGCAGAGAAGGAACAAATAACTTGCCTTATTTACACTTACAACATGCTTTCGAATATGGACATTTATGAACATATCCCGCCCGTCGTTGAAAATGCAAAAAAGCCAAGGCTTACCACCTCAGCTATAATTAACACAATAAAATTATACCATACAGGAGGCCAAGGTATGACACCAGAGCAGGTAAAAGAAAAACTAGAGGGCGTTAAGTGGATAAACAAGGAGATCAAAGGCTTATATTTGGAATTGGAAGCCTTGGAAGGTGGTATTATCAAAAAGCAAGAACTGAGCACTACCAGAGTACAAACAAGCCGGGTAAATACAGCAGAGAATAACCTTATAAGTGTTCTGAAGTTGAAAGAGGACACTTTACAGAGAATTGAGCGACTTACTGAGGAGAGAATGGCAATATCTGGGCTAATTGATAAACTGGACAATCCGCTTGAGCGATCTGTTCTAAGACTTTTTTACTTGAACGATCTTGTAGCTTTGGAAGTCGCTGAAGAAATAGGAAAATCAAAGACTGCAGTATACCTTATAAGGCAAAAAGCTATAGAACACTTAGCTGATATGGTAAATGGGGATTGATTTAACCTTACCACATAGACTAGTACATATAGGGAGCCCTAGGCTTCATATTCGCCCCTATTTCGCTTTGTTTCGTACTGGACAACTAAAACACCACGGACAAACTACAAGTCTCCCAGAGAAGACTGCTTGATGACTAACTTGAACTTGAAATTTGGCTTTAAAAAAATATGTTTTAACTTAATTTTAAAGCGAAATAGATTGACATAAGTATAGTGAGCTGTTATAATTTTTTTAGAAAGGAGTAGAAAAGAGATGAAAAAATATAGCATTTTTAATATTTCTGATTGGTTTCTATCAAAAGAAGCAATGACTCCTAAAAAGTTACAAAAACTTTCTTATTATTTTGAAGCATGGAGTTACGCATTGTTTAATGACTCTCTTATATCTGATACAAAATTTGAGGCGTGGGTACATGGTCCTGTCTCTCCAGAATTGTATAGCAGATATAAAGAATTTGGATGGAATGATATTGAACAAACAGAAGATAATTCAGATTTGTTTGATAATAAGACATTAGATTTATTGGAATCTGTATGGATTACATACGGGTCAAAATCTGCAAACGAATTAGAAGCATTGACACATAGTGAACTTCCTTGGATAAATGCTCGTAAAGGTTTAGGGGAAACAGAACCTAGTCATGAACTGATTAATGCCGAAGACATGAAAGAGTACTATCTTTCAATTTATATTGGAGACTAATTCTTGAAGAAACTAACAAACAAAAATAGTGCTTCTTCGAGTAAGGGCGCTTCATTAACAGCTTTACGAGATGTTCCTTTTAAATTCTCAATTAGTGAGCAATTAGATAACAATTTCGCATTTAAAGACTTAAAAGCTGCAGATATTAAAGCCTTACACAACTTCATTGATATAACTATTGGAAAGAAATTAACGATAACTCAAGTAGATAAACTGTATTTGAGAACAAAAGGTGGGGTAACACAAACCATCAATAACAAAGATGTTGTACATTACGGGAAAGATTGTAATTCATTTAGAGTGTTTGGATATTACAATAGTGAAAACTATTTTAATATAACCCGTATAGATCCCAAACATAAAACAAATGCTGAGTAATGGAGAAATTTACTAAACATATATACGTTTGTTTGCTTTTAGTAAACGTATACCTTGATTTCCTAATAAAAAAGCACGTTTGACCGTGCTAGTTTCTTGCCTGCTGAACTCGTCAAATCCTAGCCCTTTTGTGGGGCTTTTTTGCTCCCCTTTTTGCGTACTTTGGGGGAGCAAGTAGTAAACAGTAATATTAGTGATTTTTGTCAAAAATCGCGTAATATAAGGGTTAGGGAACTATAAAGAAACATAAAATAAGCAATTTTTGATTTTGTAGAATAATGACTAACATTTGTGTATATATTTTCTGGACTAAAAGCTATATACTGAAAATGAAAATTTGTTTGAAAGAGGCAAAATAGTTTATGGTATATTCAAAAGAAATTGTCAGAGAGTGGCTAGATGAGGTGGCAGAGCGTGCTAAAGATCATCCTGAATGGGTAGATGTCTTTGAACGTTGCTACACAGACACTTTAGACAATACAGTTGAGATCTTAGAAGACGGCTCAACTTTTGTACTGACAGGAGATATTCCAGCCATGTGGCTTCGTGACTCAACTGCTCAGCTGAGACCTTACCTCCATGTGGCTAAAAGAGATCCTCGTTTACGTCAAACCATTGCTGGGTTGGTCAAACGTCAGATGACTTTGATTCTCAAAGATCCCTATGCCAACTCCTTCAACATTGAAGAGAACTGGAAGGGTCACCACGAGACAGATCATACAGACCTCAATGGCTGGATTTGGGAGCGCAAATATGAAGTGGATTCGCTTTGCTACCCCTTGCAGTTAGCATATCTTCTGTGGAAAGAAACTGGTGAGACTAGCCAATTTGATGAAACCTTTGTCACAGCTACTAAGGAAATTCTTCATCTGTGGACGGTAGAACAAGACCACAAGAACTCTCCTTATCGCTTTGTCCGTGATACTGATCGCAAGGAGGATACCTTGGTAAATGACGGCTTTGGGCCAGACTTTGCTGTGACAGGGATGACCTGGTCATCCTTTCGTCCAAGTGATGACTGCTGTCAGTATAGCTACTTGATTCCATCAAATATGTTTGCAGTGGTTGTCTTAGGTTATGTCCAGGAAATCTTTGCAACATTGAATCTAGCTTATAGTGAAAGTATTATTGCTGATGCCAAACGCCTCCAAACTGAGATTCAAGAAGGGATCGAAAACTACGCCTACACCACTAACAGCAAGGGTGAGAAGATTTATGCCTTTGAGGTAGATGGTTTAGGAAATGCTAGTATCATGGACGATCCTAACGTGCCAAGTTTGTTGGCTGCTCCATATCTTGGTTACTGTGATGTCAATGACGAAGTGTATCAAGCAACTCGTCGCACTATTCTGAGCCCTGAAAATCCTTACTTCTACCAAGGAGAATACGCTAGTGGGCTCGGAAGTTCTCATACCTTCTACCGCTATATCTGGCCGATTGCTCTATCTATCCAAGGCTTAACTGCTACAGATAAAGCAGAGAAAAAATACTTGCTAGACCAACTAGTTGCCTGCGATGGTGGAACAGGTGTCATGCACGAAAGCTTCCACGTAGACGATCCGACTCTCTACTCTCGTGAATGGTTCTCATGGGCCAACATGATGTTCTGCGAATTGGTCTTGGATTACTTGGATATCCGCTAATGAGCTGTCGTTCGACAGATTATTATCAAGAATCACAAATATATTTTTAAATTTAAGTTAGAATGAGGTTTTACTCATGGAAAATGTTGTTGTACATATCATCTCTCACAGCCATTGGGATCGTGAGTGGTATTTACCGTTTGAAAGTCACCGTATGCAATTGGTGGAACTTTTTGACAATCTGTTTGATCTTTTTGAAAATGACCCTGAGTTCAAGAGTTTCCACCTGGATGGACAAACCATCGTCCTCGATGACTATTTAGAAATTCGTCCCGAAAACCGTGACAAGGTTCAGCGTTATATCGATGAAGGGAAACTCAAGATTGGACCTTTCTACATCTTGCAGGATGATTACTTGATCTCCAGTGAAGCCAATGTCCGCAATACCTTGATTGGTCAAGCTGAATGTGCAAAATGGGGCAAATCTACGCAGATTGGTTACTTCCCAGATACCTTTGGGAATATGGGGCAAGCTCCTCAAATCCTTCAAAAATCAGGTATTCACGTAGCAGCCTTTGGTCGTGGTGTCAAACCGATCGGCTTTGACAACCAAGTCCTCGAAGACGAGCAATTCACCTCTCAATTCTCTGAGATGTACTGGCAGGGAGCTGATGGTAGCCGTGTGCTTGGGATTCTCTTTGCTAACTGGTACAGTAACGGGAATGAAATTCCAGTTGATAAAGATGAAGCCTTGACCTTCTGGAAACAAAAATTGGCAGACGTCCGTGATTATGCATCGACCAACCAATGGTTGATGATGAACGGTTGTGACCACCAACCAGTTCAACGAAACTTGAGTGAAGCCATTCGTGTGGCAAACGAACTTTTCCCTGATGTGACCTTTGTTCACAGCTCCTTTGATGAATACGTTCAAGCAGTGGAAAGTGCACTTCCTGAACACCTATCAACAGTTACAGGTGAGTTGACTAGCCAGGAAACGGATGGTTGGTACACCCTTGCTAACACCTCTTCTTCACGCGTTTATCTCAAACAAGCCTTCCAAGAAAACAGCAACCTGTTAGAGCAGGTCGTGGAACCATTGACCATCATCACGGGTGGACACAACCACAAGGATCAATTAACCTATGCTTGGAAAGTGCTTTTGCAAAATGCACCACATGATAGTATCTGTGGATGTAGTATTGACGAAGTTCACCGTGAAATGGAAACTCGTTTTGCCAAGGTCAACCAAGTTGGAAACTTTGTCAAGACCAACCTTCTCAATGAGTGGAAACATAAAATAGCAACTCAGGAAGCACAAAGCGACCACCTCTTTACAGTCATCAACACTGGATTACATGACAAGGTTGATACTGCCAGTGTTGTGGTAGATGTAGCCACTTGTGATTTCAAGGAATTGCACCCGACAGAAGGCTTCAAGAAAATGGCGGCTTTGAGTTTGCCAGATTACCATGTTCAAGATTTGGATGGTCATGTCATTGAAGCGAAGATTGAAGACTTGGGGGCAGGTTTTGGTTATACCTTACCCAAGGATAAATTCCGTCAACCTTATATTGCACGTCAAGTGCGCGTGACAATCCCAGTTCACCTTGCTCCGCTTTCTTGGGCAAGCTTCCAATTGGTTGAAGGTCAAGTAGAATACCGTGATGGTATTTACCAAAATGGAGTCATTGATACACCATTCGTAACAGTGAGTGTAGACGAAGGAATTACAGTCTACGACAAGACTACTAACGAAGCCTACGAAGATTTCATCCAATTTGAGGACCGTGGTGATATTGGTAACGAGTACATTTACTTCCAGCCAAAAGGAACTGAGCCAATCTACGCTCAACTGAAAGGCTATGAAGTCTTAGAAAATAATGCTCGCTATGCTAAGGTCTTGCTCAAACATGACTTGACTATCCCAGTCAGCGCAGATGACAAATTGGATGCAGAGCAAAGAGGTATCATCGAGTTCATGAAACGAGATGCAGGTCGTTCAGAAGAGTTGATAACCATTCCTCTTGAAACAGAAATGACTGTCTTTGTGGACAATCCACAGATTCGCTTCAAGACTCGCTTTACCAACACTGCTAAAGACCACCGCATCCGCCTCTTGGTCAAAACTCATAACACACGCCCAAGTAACGATTCTGAAAGCATCTATGAAGTTGTAACAAGACCAAATAAACCAGCAGCTTCTTGGGAAAATCCTGAAAATCCACAACACCAACAAGCCTTTGTCAGCTTGTATGATGATGTTAAAGGGGTGACAGTAGCCAATAAAGGATTGCACGAATACGAAATCCTTGAGGACGATACCATGGCTGTAACACTTCTCCGTGCTTCAGGTGAGCTAGGTGACTGGGGCTACTTCCCAACACCAGAAGCCCAGTGCTTGCGTGATATTGAAGTTGAGTTTGCAGTAGAATGCCATCAAGCAGGGGAACGCTTCTCGGCCTTCCGTCGTGCAAAAGCCTTCCAGGTGCCATTTACAGCTCTTCAAGTTGCAAAACAAGAAGGTAGCGTTGCTGCAACAGGTAGTCTCTTCAACCATGCAGCACTGAACTTGCCACAAGTCTGCCCAACAGCCTTTAAAGTTGCTGAAAATGAAGAAGGATACGTTCTTCGTTACTACAATATGAGTAATGAAAATGTACGTGTACCTGAAAGTCAACATCTCTTCCTTGACCTACTTGAACGACCATACCCAGTTCATAGAGGTCTCATTGCACCGCAAGAGATTCGTACAGAATTGATCAAAAAAGAAGAAATTTAATTTCAAAAAGATAACATAAAAAGAAAGGAGGAGCGAAAAAGTAAGAACAGACTGCTGATTCGCTCCTTTTTACAGGTAAAAGCAATGACCATTGCAACGATTGATATCGGAGGGACTGGGATTAAGTTTGCTAGTCTCACTCCTGATGGAAAAATTTTAGATAAGGCCAGCACCCCAACTCCAGAAACTCTAGAAGATTTGTTGGCTTGGCTGGATCAACGGTTGTCAGAACAGAACTATCGTGGAATTGCCATGAGTGTGCCAGGTGCAGTTAATCAGGAAACAGGTGTGATTGAGGGGATTAGTGCCATTCCTTACATCCATGGTTTTTCTTGGTATGAGGCCCTTGCCCATCACCAGCTACCTATCCACCTAGAAAATGATGCCAACTGTGTTGGACTCAGTGAACTGCTGGCTCATCCTGAGATTGAAAATGCAGCCTGTGTCGTGATTGGTACAGGAATCGGTGGGGCTATGATTATCAATGGTAAGCTTCACCGAGGACGTCATGGTTTGGGTGGTGAGTTTGGCTACATGACAACTATCGAGCCTGCAGAAAAGCTCAACAACTGGTCGCTACTAGCTTCTACAGGAAACATGGTTCGTTACGTCATTGAAAAATCAGGTCAGTCAGACTGGGATGGCCGTAAGATTTACCAAGAGGCTGCGGCAGGAAACGCCCTCTGCCAAGAAGCCATTGAGCGTATGAATCGAAACCTAGCCCAAGGGCTTCTCAATATCCAGTATCTCATCGATCCAGATGTGATTAGCCTAGGTGGCTCTATCAGTCAGAACCCTGATTTTATCAAGGGTGTGCAAAAAGCAGTAGACTCCTTTGTGGAGAGATATGAAGAATATACAATTGCACCAGTCATCCAAGCCTGCACCTATCACGCAGATGCCAATCTCTACGGTGCCCTTGTCAACTGGTTACAGGAGGAAAACCAATGGTAATTTTTACCGGAATTAGCAGTAAACAAGCTCAAGCTTTAGAGTTGCTTCAAAATCACATTTCCCTACCAGACGTAGAAGTGGCAGTCGCTCAGTCTGACCAAGCTTCTATCTCTATCAAGGGTGAGGGCGGAGAATATCAATTGACTTATCGCAAACCTCATCAACTCTATCGTGCCTTGTCTGTGCTAGCAACAGCTTTAGAAGAAGGTGATAAGGTGGATATTGAGGAGCAGGCAACTTATGAAGATTTAGCCTACATGGCGGATTGTTCCCGTAATGCGGTTCTAAATGTTGCATCTGCCAAGCAGATGATTGAAGTCTTAGCTCTCATGGGTTATTCAACTTTTGAGCTCTACATGGAAGATACCTATCAGATTGAAGGGCAACCTTATTTTGGTTATTTCCGAGGGGCTTATTCAGCTGAAGAGTTACAGGAAATCGAAGCTTATGCCCAGCAGTTTGATATGACTTTTGTTCCTTGTATTCAGACCTTGGCTCACTTATCAGCCTTTGTTAAATGGGGTGTTAAAGAAGTCCAGCAACTTCGTGATGTAGAGGACATTCTCCTCATCGGCGAAGAAAAAGTTTACGACCTAATCGACGGCATGTTTGCTACTTTGTCTAAACTACAAACACGCAAGGTCAATATCGGCATGGACGAAGCCCACTTGGTTGGTTTGGGACGCTATCTCATCTTAAACGGTGTTGTGGACCGTAGCCTCCTCATGTGCCAACATTTGGAGCGCGTGCTGGATATTGCAGACAAGTATGGTTTCCACTGCCAGATGTGGAGCGATATGTTCTTCAAACTCATGTCAGCAGATGGCCAGTACGACCGTGATGTGGAAATTCCAGAGGAAACACGAGTTTTTCTTGACCGCCTTAAAGACCGTGTGACCTTGGTTTACTGGGATTATTATCAGGATAGCGAAGAAAAATACAATCGTAACTTCGGTAACCACCACAAGATTAGCCAGGATATTGCCTTTGCAGGTGGTGCTTGGAAGTGGATTGGTTTCACACCACACAACCATTTCAGTCGTCTCATCGCTATCGAAGCAAACAAAGCCTGCCGTGCAAATCAGATTAAGGAAATCATTGTGACTGGTTGGGGGGACAATGGTGGTGAAACAGCTCAATTCTCTATCTTACCAAGTTTGCAAATTTGGGCAGAACTCAGCTACCGAAATGATTTAGAGCGCTTGTCTGCTCATTTCAAGACTAATACAGGTCTATCGGTTGAGGACTTTATGCAGCTTGATTTGGCCAATCTTTTGCCAGACCTACCAGGAAATCTGAGTGGGATTAACCCCAACCGCTACGTCTTTTATCAGGATGTTCTTTGCCCAATTCTTGACAAGCACATGACTCCTGAACAGGACAAGCCTCACTTTGCCCAAGCAGCTGAGACTCTTTCTGACATTAAAGAAAAAGCTGGCGCCTATGCTTATCTTTTCGAAACTCAGGCCCAGTTGAATGTTATTTTAAGTAGCAAGGTTGATGTAGGACGACGCATTCGTAAAGCCTATCAAGCAGATGATAAAGACAGCTTGAAACAAATCGCCAGAGAAGAATTGCCAAAACTCAGAAGCCAGATTGAAACCTTCCACAAGCTCTTTAGCCAGCAATGGTTGAAAGAAAACAAGGTCTTTGGTTTGGATACGGTAGATATCCGTATGGGTGGGCTCTTGCAACGAATCAAGCGAGCAGAAAGCCGTATCGAGGCTTATTTGGCTGGTCAAATTGACCGCATCGACGAGCTGGAAGTAGAGATTCTTCCATTTACTGACTTCTACGCAGATAAGGACTTCGCAGCTACAACAGCCAACCAATGGCATACTATTGCGACAGCTTCGACTATTTATACGACCTAGAAATTTATCACAAATAGTTAAAACATCTCCTTTTTAATACATGGAGATGTTTTTTTGATTTGGAGGTTGGGAAGGAGTATAATGAAGGTATAATACTCTTCTAAAATCAAATTCAAACCACGTCAGCTTCGCCTTGCCGTACTCAAGTACAGCCTGCGGCTCGCTTCCTAGTTTGCTCTTTGATTTTCATTGAGTATAAGGATAGTTTGGAGGTTTGACTATGAAAAAGCTACTACTAGTCCTAGGTGCGAGTGTGCTAGTTTTATCTGCTTGCCACAAGGCGACAGAAGATAACACAACTAGTCCATCGACACCGAGGGAGCAACAAACCAAGGAAGTAACCAACTATTTTCACTACCTAGCGGATTCCTATCAAAAGGCTCTTGCGCACGAAAAAGAATCCAAGGATGCAACTGTTCAATCACCTATGGCTGCTACTCTTGTAGCCATGGAAGAACTTCAACTATCTAATCCGACTGGTCAAGCCTTGATTATGAAGAACTACTCGGATTTTCAGAAGCTAATCCAATACAATACCGAAAAGTGGCAGGAAGAGTTTGCAAGCTGGGCTTCTTCTATGGGGCAGTCCTATCATAGACTAGAGCATAGAAATTTTGATGAAAAAAATGAACTCATTGAAAAATTAGAAACAACAACTGTTTCTCAGAAAAAAGTCAGATGGAATATTTTCGGGGTGTCCAGTGACAATGCCTATGATTACTTGGTTTTGGATGCCTACTATGACAATCAGGACAAACATTTCTACTTATTTACACTGAAAGATGGGCAAGCACAGGTCTTACATGCCGATAAGACGTTAGAAACTGTCAGTGCTGCAAACTTTGAAGAGACTGAAAACACAGATTTAGCACAAGGCTTTAAGGAGTTTCTATTAAAAACGAGTGTCACTAGAGAGAATGAGCCAGATACAGACTATAGTGCTCTAGCAGACAAGATAAAACTAGCCATGGAATCCTACTCGGATAGTAGTGGTGAAAGATATAAGTCGGCTAGCCTAGCAACATATGGTCGCTATTATGGGCTTGCAGTTCCGGATCAGATGATGCAATTTGGACAAGTCGATGGAGTTAAATATACTTTTAAATGGCATGGCTATACTGCTGGTCTTGGAGAAAAACGCTTTGAAATCTTGGCCTGTTATGTGAATGAAGCAGGGACAGAAGTGATTCTTTTTGGCTACATGGATGGTCGCCCTACTATTTTACATACTGAGGGGCAACCAGAGATTTATAAAAACGAAGCAGGTGCTATTATAGATGCCCAGGTTCATTTTGTTGAATTTCACCAACCGATATTAGAACAAGTTTTCAAGTAACAAATATGGGCAACACCTCTTGCAAGCAAGACGTTTCTCGTGAAACATCCTTCTTATATAAAAAAGTTCTCCACATAAAATAATTTGTGGAGTTTTTTCTATAATTAGTAGTTTAAACTATCCTTAAAATAGGAGTATACTATTTTTGTAAACGTTATCAAGTCTAAAAATTGTGAGATTATCAAGTTTTAGAAAAATAAAAAGGGAGGAAATTATGAACAAGTTTTCAAAAACTTTGAGAGATAATTGGATATTTCTCTTAATGGTTTTACCAGGGACACTTTGGTTGATCTTATTCTTCTACATCCCAGTATTTGGAAATGTGGTTGCCTTCAAAGACTACCATATGACTGGTGAAGGATTCGTTCACAGTATTATAAATAGTAAATGGGTTGGACTAGATAACTTCAGATTCTTATTTAGTTCAAAAGATGCCTTTGTCATCACTCGAAACACTGTCCTTTACAACCTTGGATTTATCTTTATCGGTTTGATCGTATCGGTTGGGATTGCCATTATCCTTAGTGAACTTCGCTCTAAGCAAATGGTTAAAATCTACCAAACTTCTATGTTATTCCCGTACTTCCTATCTTGGGTTATCATCAGTTTCTTTACAGATGCTTTCCTAAATATCGATAAAGGGCTTATCAATCACACCTTAGAAGCTCTCGGAATGAAAGGGATTAACTTCTACGCAGACATCAGTATCTGGCCTTACCTCCTCCTTTTCCTAGGTATCTGGAAAGGCTTCGGATACAGTAGTGTTATGTACTACGCTACAATCATGGGTATTGACCCAACTTACTACGAAGCAGCGACAGTGGATGGCGCTAGCAAATGGCAACGTATCCGTAACGTAACCATCCCTCAGTTGACACCACTTGTGACAGTATTGACCATCCTTGCAGTCGGAAACATCTTCCGTGCAGACTTCGGTCTTTTCTACCAAATCCCTCACAACGCTGGTCAGCTCTATAGCGTAACAAACGTATTGGACGTTTATGTCTTTAACGGATTGACCCAAACAGCAGATATCGGTATGGCATCAGCAGCCGGTCTCTATCAGTCAGTCGTCGGTTTGATTCTCGTTATTCTATCAAACTTACTTGCAAGACGTGTTGATCCTAACTCAGCACTATTCTAGAAAGGAGGAGCATATGGCAAAAAAAATTCAAAAAGAAAAAATTGATAATGTTGGCATACACTCCTTCAGCAAAAAAGCAGATATCTTCTTTAGTATCATTTCTGGTTTGCTGGCCTTCTCTTGTATCTTGCCTTTCATCTTTGTCATCATTATCTCAATTACAGATGAGAAGAGTATCGTTCAATATGGATATAGCTTCTTCCCATCACAATTTGGATTAGATGGTTTTGAGTTTTTGGCTCAGTTCAAAGATAAGATTTTACAAGCGCTCTTTATCTCAGTATTTGTGACAGTTGTCGGTACATTGACAAACGTCTTCATCACGACAACTTACGCTTACGCCATCTCACGTTCAACATTTAAGTATCGTAAATTCTTTACAATCTTCGCTCTTCTTAGTATGTTGTTCAATGCTGGTTTGGTACCAGGCTATATCGTGGTGACTCAATTGCTTCACCTTGGTGATACTATTTGGGCCTTGATTGTTCCAATGCTTCTATCACCATTTAATATCATGTTGATGCGTTCCTTCTTCAAGAAAACCATCCCAGAAGCAATCCTCGAATCAGCTCGTATCGATGGAGCTAGTGAAGCTCGTATCTTCTTCCAAATCTGTTTGCCACTGTCACTACCAGGTATCGCAACGATTACACTATTGACAGCGCTTGGATTCTGGAATGACTGGTTTAACGCCCTTCTTTACATCAAGAGTGATAACTTGTATCCATTGCAATATTTGCTCATGCAAATTCAAAACAACATGGATTACATTGCTAAGTCAGTTGGTATGTCAGGACAGCTTGCAGTTGCCCTACCAAAAGAAACAGGTCGTATGGCCATGGTCGTTGTTGCGACTGTTCCAATTGCGATCCTCTACCCATTCTTCCAACGTTACTTTGTAAAAGGTTTGACTATCGGTGGTGTTAAAGAGTAAGGAAGTCTAAGAAACATTGTTTCTTCTCTAACTCTGATTTTTCTGACAAAGGAAAATCAACAATTTAATTTTGTTAATAACTTTAAAAATAAAAAAAGGAGTTTTTATAATGAAAAACTGGAAAAAATATGCGTTTGCATCTGCTAGCCTTGTCGCTTTAGCTGCTAGCCTTGCAGCTTGTGGAAACCTTAAAGGAAACAACCAAAAAGCTGCTGACTCTGCTTCAGGTGACAAACCTGTTATCAAATTGTACCAAATCGGTGACAAACCAGATAACTTGGATGAATTGCTAGAAAATGCAAACAAAATTATCGGAGAAAAAGTTGGTGCTAAATTGGATATCCAATATCTTGGATGGGGTGACTATGATAAGAAAATGTCAGTTATCACATCATCTGGTGAAAACTATGATATCGCCTTTGCATCTAACTATGTTGTAAATGCTCAAAAAGGTGCTTATGCTGACTTGACAGAATTGTACAAGAAAGAAGGAGCTGACCTTTACAAAGCACTTGACCCAGCTTACATCAAAGGTAACACTGTAAACGGTAAGATCTATGCAGTTCCAGTTGCAGCCAACGTTGCATCTTCACAAAACTTTGCCTTCAACGGCCCACTTCTTGAGAAATATGGAATCGATATCTCAGGTGTAACTTCATATGAAACACTTGAACCAGTATTGAAACAAATCAAAGAAAAAGCTCCAGATGTAATGCCATTCGCTGTTGGTAAAAACTTTATCCCATCAGAAAACTTTGACTACCCAGTTGCAAACGGACTTCCATTTGTCATCGACCTTGAAGGTGACACTACTAAGATCGTAAACCGTTACGAAGTTCCTCGTTTCGTAGAACACTTGAAGACTCTTCACAAATTCTATGAAGCAGGATACATTCCAAAAGACGTAGCAACAAGCGAAACTTCATATGACCTTACTCAAGATACTTGGCTTGTTCGCGAAGAAACAGTAGGACCAGCTGACTACGGTAGCAGCTTGCTTTCTCGTGTTGCTAACAGAGACATCCAAATCAAACCATTTACTAACTTCATCAAGAAAAACCAAACAACTCAAGTTGCAAACTTTGTAATCTCAAACAACTCTAAGAACAAAGAAAAAGCAATGGAAGTGTTGAACCTTTTGAACACTAACCCAGAACTCTTGAACGGACTTGTTTATGGACCAGAAGGCAAGAACTGGGAAAAAGTTGCAGGTAAAGAAAACCGTGTTAAAGTCCTTGATGGATACAAAGGAAACACTCACATGTCAGGATGGAACACTGGTAACAACTGGATCCTTTACATCAACGAAAACGTTACAGATGAGCAAATTGCACAATCTAAGAAAGACTTGGAAACTGCAAAAGAATCTCCAGCGCTTGGATTCATCTTTAACACTGACAACGTGAAATCTGAAATCTCAGCTATCACTAACACTATGCAACAATTCGATACAGCTATCAACACTGGTACTGTAGACCCAGAAAAAGCTATTCCAGAATTGATGGAAAAACTTAAATCTGAAGGTGCTTACCAAAAAGTATTGGATGAAATGCAAAAACAATACGACGAATTCTTGAAAAGCAAAAAATCATAAGAATAATTGATTTCGTGTATTCATTCCTAAAAAGAGCGATCACTGCCTTATCTGGTTTTTCCGGATGAGGTGGTGATTCTTTTTATAATAAATGCATATAATTATCTGCATTTTGTTCAGAGTTTTGCTCTAACAGTTAACATTGGTTATAGACATATGAAAAAATACTATCCTCTTTTCAAAATCAGTGCAATCTTATCCTACTTATTTTTCGTATATGGGCTTTCTCAGTTGACTCTTGTTATCCAAAACTATTGGAAATTTTCTTCTCAGATTGGCAATTTTTTCTGGATCCGAAACCTTATCAGTCTTGTCTTTATTAGCATCATGATAGGGATTTTAATCAAGACAGGCCATGGTTATCTTTTTGTCATTCCTAAGAAAAATGGTTGTGGTATGGACTACTAACAGTTCTTGTAGCTGTACTCCTTATAACTTTTAATTTCCAAACAGCTAGACATGTACAATCAACTTCTGAAGGTTGGGCTGTGTTGATTGGCTATAGCGGGACAAATTTTGCTGAGTTGGGTCTCTACTTGACCTGATTCTTCCTTCGGTTTTATTTGCTCTTCCTCACTTTTCAAGCTTTCCCAATTTCCTAGATATTCTTGTTTTTTCGTCATTTGGAGTGTTTTGTGCGGGTTTAACTCGCTATACAAAGAGTATCTATCCTGGTTATATCGTTCATGTTATCAATAATATTGTCGCAACCTTACCATTTTTGGTAACCTTTCTTCATCGAATATTCAGCTAAGACCTGTTTTCAGGTCTTGTTTTCATTTTTCGGTCAAATAAATTGCATTCGCTTTCTTGAGGGAGTATACTGGTATAGTTGAATGAAAAATTCTGATAATTTAATCTTAGAAAAGAGAATCAATCTTATGTCAAAAGATATTCGAGTTTTACTTTACTATAAATATGTCCCAATCGAGAACGCAGAACAATTTGCTGCAGACCACTTGGCTTTCTGTAAGTCAATCGGCCTCAAAGGTCGTATCCTAGTCGCTGACGAAGGGATTAACGGAACCGTTTCTGGTGACTACGAAACAACCCAAAAATACATGGACTATGTTCACAGCCTTCCAGGTATGGAAGACCTCTGGTTCAAGATTGACGAAGAAAGTGAGCAAGCCTTCAAGAAGATGTTTGTTCGCTACAAGAAAGAGATTGTCCACCTTGGCTTAGAGGATGATAACTTTGACAACGACATCGACCCACTTGAAACAACAGGTGCTTACTTGTCTCCAAAAGAATTCAAAGAAGCCCTCCTAGACGAAGATACAGTTGTCCTTGATACTCGTAATGACTATGAGTACGACCTTGGACACTTCCGTGGGGCTATCCGTCCAGACATCCGCAACTTCCGTGAATTACCACAATGGGTTCGTGATAACAAGGAAAAATTCATGGACAAGCGTGTCGTAGTTTACTGTACAGGTGGAGTCCGCTGTGAGAAATTCTCAGGTTGGATGGTCCGTGAAGGCTACAAAGATGTCGGTCAATTGCATGGAGGAATTGCGACTTACGGGAAAGATCCAGAAGTTCAAGGGGAACTTTGGGATGGGAAAATGTATGTCTTTGACGAGCGTATTGCAGTCGATGTCAACCATGTCAATCCAACCATTGTAGGGAAAGATTGGTTTGATGGAACACCATGTGAACGCTATGTCAACTGTGGAAATCAATTCTGTAACCGTCGTATCTTGGCATCAGAAGACAACGAAGATAAATATCTCCGTGGCTGCTCACACGAGTGCCGTGTTCATCCACGCAATCGTTATGTTTTAGAGCATGAATTGACACAAGATCAAGTCATCGAGCGTTTAGCAGCGATTGGTGAGAACTTGGATCATTCTGAAGTTGTATAAAAGTAGGACAGTCCTGACGGGCTGTTTTTCTATGCTTTTGACCAAAAAATCTTAAATTTGTTTCTGCATCTTTCAGGAAAATGGTGTATACTATATGTAAACGATTTCAAAGGAGACCATTTATGGTGAAAACATTTTTTATTCCAAATAAACAAAGTATTTTAGGACAACAGGAGATTCTTACAGCCAAATCAATTTTAGGTTTAGTAGAAGGCTTAGAGTCGCATAGTTATGATGCTGTTTACCTCCGTCAACCCCTCAATCGTCTTGAGTATATCGAGTGCGGCATCGTAGGACAGTCTCAATTTCTCTTTAAAGTTCGATATGCAGATGCTCAAAAAGGCTACCAAGTAATCATTCCTGACTTGATTACAAGAGCGGATTGGGAAATTGTCGAGTCTCTCTTGCAAGCCTTGTCTAGCAAGGTTGGTGAAGCAGTTGAAGGCTTGGCAGACTTTGACTTGGAAAACTATTTCCAAGAAACTGTTAAAAACTATCTAGCTGATAAGGATGCTCATTTGGCCTTCTGCCAAGGAATTCTATCAACTATTTACTTTGATAAGAAGGATTTAGAAAGCTTCTTGGAAGAAGATGGAGTAGCACGTTTTGAAGCATTAGTCAAAAAGGTTCAAGAGTCAGATGCCTACCCTGCAAGTGCAAAATTCTACCCAGATAGTGAGGGTAAGGTTCATGGCATCTATCACCTGGCTCAGGGGGTTAAGACGATTTTGCCGAAAGGTCCTGTTGTTCCCGTGCCTTATGTTGAGCAGTTGGCTGGTAAGGACCTTGTCTGGGAGATTGATTTGGTAAAAATCTCTGGAGACGGTTCTAAGCCTGAAGACTATGAAGCAGTAGCTAGACTGGATTATCAAGCCTTTTTAGAAGCTCTTCCAAAGGAACTTTGTCAGGATTTGGATGCCAACCAAGTAGAGGTAGGACCAGTTTTAGGGGAAGATTTTGAAGCATTAGTAAATAGATAAAAAAGAAATTTGGGGTAAAAGTCCAAATATAAAGTTAAAAAGCGGACAAGATTAGTTTTCTGATTATCAGAATTCTGTCTTGTTCGCTTTTTTGTTTCTAAAATTTTATAGTAATGATCCTCTAAAGCTAATATCTTTCTATCTCGCTACCTTTATCTTACATAAAAGCTAGGATTCGGAGATAGTCAGAAATCAGTGCCATTTCTGCTAGGAAAAAGAGAAATAGGACGCTTCCGTTGACGAGGACTGCGAAGAGAAGACGGTAGAAAGGATCAGTTTTACTATCCTTACTCGGTCTTGAGATGATGTAGAGGTTGCCAAGTAGGACCATACCTAGACTAATGAGGCTGAGAAGAGCTGCAAAGCGTAGGCCGTTAAAGAAGGCAAAGAAGCTAGCGACTCCTGTGAGTAGGATAGGAAGGGCGAAGAGCCTACTGTACTCTTGAAAGGCTCTTTCCAGTGTCCAATCGCTGTCCTGATCTACAAAACGTTTGACTACGAATCCACCCATAAGGATAGAAAAGAAGAAGAGACTTGTCGCTACTAAAATAGAGAAGACAGAAAAGAGATTGAGAGATGGGAATTGTTCTACGAAGTTGGCATCGATGCTTGCCATGCGACCATAGTAGCTATGTTTGGCGTGGTAAACAGTAAAGAGAAAACTCGTAGCAGAAAAGAGGGTCAGTAGCACAAAGGCGGTGTAACTATTTTTTTTATCTGTGTCAAAACGAGCTGTTGGCTCTTTAAGAGCACCTTGTAACCAGACCCAAAAATCAGCCAATTCTTCTTTGAAGATTGCAGTTTTTGTAGGTGCAGAGTCTGGTAAAAATGGGCTTTCCAAAGATTTGCTGGTTAAAGGTTTGCTTGTCTGAGAAACTTCTTTAACAGGTTCTTCTGACTTATCTGTTTTTGTTGCCAGTTCTTCTTCAGCTTCTTGTTCAGCCTCTACTTTCTCTAGGTCAGCTTCTTGTTCTTCAGGGTTGGCTTGAAGGCTTTCTTCAACCACTGGCAACTCTTCTTTTTCTTTTAGTTCTTCCTCGGAAATGACTGGATCAGATGGACTTTCTTTTTTATCATTGATGGCTGTTTTATCGAAATCAGCACTTTCAAACCATTCTTGAGTCATGATGAGACCTCCCTTTTGATTAGTAACTTTTTATTCATGATGTCTATAAGAAGGCGAGCGAACATCCTCTTTTGGTAGATTGATGTCTTGACCAGCTTTTGCGACAAGTAAATCTTGCGTATCTTTTTTCTCTGATTTGTAAGGATTAGAGAACTCTTCATCTTCCTTGTTTTCCTCGTTTGGATTATATCCTTCCCGACTACGATGATAGATGGAACCATGGTCAGAAGAAAGTTCTACATTAATTCTCTCAAGTTCTTTTTTAGCTAGTTTGATGACTATATCTTTTTCTGACTCTAGCTCTACCTTACCATGTACTTGAATATCCTCAGCAGAGATATGTTCATGGTCTGCTTGGATGCGGCTATCTGTTAGACTGGTTTCAAATACATTGACAATTCCAGTTGTGATCAGTTGGCTATTTTTAATCTCGCTATCAGTGATACGAAGAAGATAGCCATTTGACAGAATCTTGGCATTGCTGAGTTTTGCATTAGCAATTGAAAGGATACGATGGTTTACCTGGGCAGTTAGATTTTTTAAGTATTTTCCTCTTGGTAATGAGAGAACAACTTCATCATTGCGGCTAGAAATTCCGCTTGCGATAAAGAGGATACCTTCGATACTAGAACCTATAGAGCGACGTGTAGTTGATTTGGTATCAGTTATTTCAAGACTTTTCTCTTTGATAGAGTGTTGAAGATTTTCTTTTTCAGAGATGGTCGGGTGATACTGAAGGTGAATCTTATCATCGTTTGACTCCGTAATGACGAGCGAATGTTCTTTCAGTGAGATGTTAAGGTTTTCGATATCTTGATCAAAAACGAGTTCTTCCATTCGACTTTCAAATACTGGATTTTGAGACATTGCAAGGAGGCTTCTGACTCCGTCTGTTTGGATGCCGATGATCATCATGGAAAAACCGATGATACTGGTAACAACACCAAAGATAAGAAATCCTTTTGTCCATTTACGCATATCTTTCACCTCTCTTTCCTCTATTAAGAATCCATTGGATAAGTCGAAGGACTAGTAATCCAAAGAAACGTGCTACATAGGAAGTCGCTAGTAAGACTAGAGACGAAGCTCCGATCGCTAGTAAACCTCCACCAAAAATTAGTACAAAAGCAGATGTCGATTCAGCCAGAACGTAGAAGCTTTCAAATAGGAGAACGCCTCCTAGGATTAGTCCAGCTACTGATACAGCAAAGAAGGCTATAAGTACGCTGACAGCAGCGATAAAAATCCCGATGATAGACATGAGAAGAGCAATTCCGACCGGAATTCCGATAGGAGCTGCAAGAAGGGCTAGTAGAGCGATGCGTAAAATATGGCGGTCGTTCTTGCTGGAATTTTCTTCGTTGATTTTCTTATCAAGAAGTGTAGTCAGGACATCATGGGCAGCTTCTTTTGGACTTCCCAGGCTAGCGATAAGTTCCTCCTCACCCTCTGGACCCGCATCATCAAAGAGTTCTTTGAAGTAATCCATGGCTTCAATGCGATCAGATTGAGGAAGCTTCATCAGATAGGCTTCAAGCTGATTCAAATATTCAGTTCTTGTCATGGCGAATGCTCCCTTCTATGATGCCATTGATAGTGTCAGTGTAGAGTGTCCATTCTTCTCTGAGTACAAATAGTTGCTCCTCCCCAATCTCTGTCAAGGAGTAGTACTTCCGCATCCGACCTTGGTATTCGCGAGAGTATGTAGTCAGATAGCGGTTGGTATCCAGTTTTTTCAAGATGGGGTAGAGGGTAGATTCCTTGATTTTGGCAATGAGTTTAATGGTTTGGCTAATCTCATAACCATAGGAATCCCCTTGTTCTAGGATGGCCAAGATGAGAAATTCAATCAAAGCCGCTGATGTTGGAAAATACATGGGGCACCTCCTTTTTTAGTATGTAAAAATTTTATATATAATTATTCTACACATACATCATACATCTATTTGTAAGCCCTGTCAATTAATATGTGTAAAATTTTTATATATAAAAAATCTCCTAGTAAAAACTAGAAGATTAGAGGATTTTCTCTGCTCGATCCACCATAAAGAGGGCGATTGTCATGATGATATCAATTACTAGAAGAATCAGTACCGCTGGAACACAAGACTGGAACATGTTAAAACTGTAACCAAAGAGAGTTGGTCCAAAGGCGGCTAGAATGTAACCACCAGTCTGGGCAAACCCAGATAATTGGGCTGTCTTTTCAGGAGAGCTGGTTTTGATGGAGAAACAAACCATGAGGTAAGGGAAAAGAGCGCTACAAGCAGTACCAATCAAGAGATGGGCTACTAACCAGTAAAGGAAACTATTGCTTGGGTATAAAAGCATGGCAATTCCTACCATACCAGCCAGAGAGATGACTGTTAACATGATTTGACGGTGACGATTGGACAAACGAGTTGTGAGACTTGGAATGGTCATCGAGAAGGGGATACTAATCAGTGAAAAGATAGAAGCCAGAAGACCAGCGTCCGTATGAGCTAGCCCTGCACTGATGGCCATGGTTGGTAACCAGGTCATACTGGTATAGAAGAGTAAGGACTGTAGTCCACCGAAGACAATAATAGCCCAAACTTGCTTGCTTTTTAGGATATTCTCTTTTTCTTTTTTCTCTTCATGCCTTTCTAGGAAATGATTGTGGCCATGGTTGGGGAACCAGACAAATAAGGTTAGTAGGCAGACCAAGGATAGGCAGAGAATCAAGCCCTTCCAAGATGTTGCCTGAGTAATGGGGACAGATAGATAAGAGGCTAGTGCTGTCGCGATTCCCATAGTCGTCACATAAACCGTTGTCAGGAAGCTAATCTTTTGTGGGTAGTTTGCCTGAATCAGGCTAGGAAGAAGTACGTTAAAAATAGCGATACTTGCTCCGATGAGTAAGGTTCCCAGATAGAGAAGGGGGAGATTGAAGATACGAATCACTGAACCCACAGTCAAGACGATAAGACTATAGGTGAAAAGGTGCTCGAGTCCAATTTTTTGAGCCAAACGAGTCGCAAAAGAGGAGAAGAGGGCAAACATCAAGAGAGGGAGACTGGTCAAAACACCAAGTGAACTAACTTCCACGCCTAAACCTTGGGCAATATCTCCTAAAATAGTCGGTAAGGCCGTAAAAGGAGCTCTTAAGACCGCTCCGATTAAGATAATTCCTAGAATAAAAAAGAGTGATCGTTTGTTCATGTGCACCTCAATAAACTGATTTTGATAACAGCTTATTTTAAGGCTTTTTCCCATAGATGTCAAGATGGTGTGAGAAACTCCGCTCCTTAGTTGAGCGAAATCATGGGTAAAAAGAAGGAGAGATTTACTAGTTTTTTTCTGGGATTCAAATAAAAATAGGAAAGTCAGGAAATTTGTGATAAAATAGTGAAAGAAAATATATACATTGGAGAAAAACTGTGTCTGAAAATAGGAAATTTAGCGTCTTGATGTCAGTCTACATCAAAGAAAATCCTGTCTTTTTAGAAGAGGCTGTAAAAAGTATCTTACATCAAACGCTCAAACCTAGTGAAGTGGTTATCGTTGAAGACGGTCCACTGACACCTGAACTATATCAAGTGTTGGAAAAATTGGCAGCACAGTCAAGTATTCCAATCAAACGTTGTCCACTGGAGCAAAACCGTGGCCTAGGCCTGGCACTACAGTATGGTGTTTTGCAGTGCCAGTATGACATCATTGCCCGTATGGATACGGATGATATTGCTGTTGAAGATCGTTTTGAACAGCAGTTTGACTTGATGGAAAAGGAAAACTTGGCTCTACTAGGCGGCCATATCGCAGAATTCATCGATCAACCTGATGAAATTGTTTCTTACCGTCGTGTGCCGACTAAGCACGAAGAGATTATCGCCTACCAACGTATGAGAAGTGCCTTTAATCATATGACGGTTATGTTTAAAAAAGAGATGGTTCTCAAGGCAGGTAACTACGAAGATGGGCTCTATATGGAAGACGATTTGCTCTGGCTTAATATGATTAGCGCTGGAGCTCGAACTGGGAATGTGGATCAGATTCTTTGTAAGGTGCGCGTGGGAGCGGGGATGTTTGAACGCCGTGGTGGCCTTCGCTATCTCAAACTCTATCGCCAGGCACGAAAGAGAATGCACGAGCGTGGACAGATTTCTTACGGTGAATATCTGAAAAGTGTCTTAATCCAAGTTGTTGTTGCCCTCTGCCCAGGATTTGTCCGACAGTTTATATTTTTAAAACTATTGAGAAAAAGTAAATAGCTAATCAGTTTGAAAAAAACGTCTTGTAATTACTAGAAAATGTGATTTTGTGTAGGAGGATACCATTCACATGAATAAAAAAATGACAGATTATGTAATTGATCTGGTTGAAGTATTAAATAAACAACAGAAACAAGTCTTTTGGGGGATTTTTGATGCTGCCAGCATGATTTCCTCAATCATTGTTTCTTATATCTTGTTTTATGGATTGATCAATCCAGCTCCTGTGGACTATGTCATCTATACAAGCTTGACCTTCCTTTTCTATCAAATCATGATTGGATTCTGGGGGCTCAATGCTAGCATTAGTCGCTATAGCAAAATCACAGACTTTATGAAGATATTCATCGGAGTAACTGTCAGCAGTGTCTTGTCTTATCTTCTTTGCTATGCCTTCTTGCCACTTTTCTCAGTGCGTTTCATCGTTCTCTTTATCTTGCTCAGCACCTTCTTGATCTTGCTCCCACGTATTACTTGGCAGTTGATCTATTCAAGACGTAAAAAGAGTGATGGAGAAGGGGAACACCGTCGTACCTTCTTGATTGGTGCAGGAGACGGTGGAGCTCTCTTTATGAACAGCTACCAACATCCTACGAGTGATCTTGAGTTAGTGGGTATTTTGGACAATGATGAAAAGAAAAAAGGCCAAAAACTAGGTGGAATCCCAGTCTTAGGATCTTATGAACAGTTACCAGAACTCTCAAAACGTCATCAGATTGAAAAAGTTATCGTTGCGATTCCTTCTCTCGATCCATCAGAGTATGAGCGTATCCTAAAAATGTGTAACCAACTTGGCTTGAAGTGTTATAAGATGCCCAAGATTGAGTCAGTTGTACAAGGATTGCATCCTCAGGTAGGTGGTTTCCAAAAAATCGATATTACGGACCTTTTGGGACGTAAAGAAATTCAACTAGATGAGTCACGCCTAGGCTCAGAAATTACTGGAAAAACTATCTTAGTGACAGGTGCAGGAGGTTCTATCGGGTCTGAGATTTGCCGTCAGGTTAGTCGCTTTAATCCAGAGCGCGTGGTTCTCTTGGGTCATGGGGAAAACTCCATTTATCTGATCTATCATGAATTGATTCGTAGCTTCCAAGGAATTGACTATGTTCCTGTGATTGCAGACATCCAAGACTACGATCGCTTGCTTCAAGTATTTGAGCAGTACCAACCAGCCATTGTTTACCACGCTGCTGCCCATAAGCACGTGCCAATGATGGAACGTAATCCAAAAGAAGCCTTTAAAAATAATATCCTCGGAACTTATAATGTTGCCAAGGCAGTTGATGCTGCTAAGGTACCGAAGATGGTTATGATTTCGACCGATAAGGCCGTTAATCCACCAAACGTAATGGGAGCTACTAAACGTGTGGCAGAGTTGATTGTTACAGGATTCAATCAACGTAGTCAGTCTACCTATTGTGCGGTTCGTTTTGGGAATGTTCTTGGTAGCCGTGGTAGTGTGATTCCAGTCTTTGAGCGTCAGATTGCAGAGGGTGGTCCAGTGACTGTGACGGACTTCCGTATGACTCGTTACTTTATGACCATTCCAGAAGCTAGTCGTTTGGTGATCCATGCAGGAGCTTATGCCAAAGATGGAGAAGTCTTTATCCTTGATATGGGCAAACCAGTTAAGATTTATGATTTGGCCAAGAAAATGGTTCTTCTCAGCGGACGTACTGAAAATGAAATTCCGATTGTAGAAGTGGGGATTCGTCCAGGTGAGAAACTCTATGAGGAGTTGTTGGTATCTACTGAATTAGTTGATAATCAAGTCATGGATAAGATTTTTGTTGGTAAGGTTAATGTCATGCCACTTGAAGTCATCAATCAAAAAATTGAAGAATTCCGTGCTTTGCAAGGTTCAGAGTTGAAGCAAGCTATTATCGGTTTTGCTAACGAAACAACTCACACTGATTAAAAACAAAACTAAGGTATTATCCCTGGAACTCTTTTTGACAGGAGGGAAGGGATAGTATCTTTTTTTCTAGATTTGGAGAGATTTTCAGAGTTTTTTGAACAAACTTGTTATTAGTGAACAGATATGATAAACTATAGTAAATAAAAAAATTAGGGAGTAACTTATGATTAACGCATATAAAAGTTTTTTTAAAGGTTATGTAGATTTCACAGGCCGTTCAACACGTTCAGAGTATTGGTGGATTTGGCTAACAAACATACTACTTCTTATCCCTCTTTATTCAGCATACTTTAATGCTATATTTAGCGAAGGAGAAGAGGGTGCTTTTCTTGCCTTGGGTGGACTCGCTATTGTCTATATGATTTTCGGTCTTGCCCTAATCTTACCTATGTTAGCTTTGACAGTTCGCCGTCTCCGTGATGCTGGTTTTCACTGGGCTCTGATTTTTGTACATTTTATTCCCGTGGTTGGAGGAATTGCTTTACTAGTCTTGTTAGCTATGCCAAGCAAGGAAGTAGAGGTAGTAATCCTTAATAAAGCTGAAGAAGTTGAAGAAGTTGTGGAAGTTTCACCTTTCGAAGAACCAGACAACAAATAGGATAGTCAAACTTTACCATCTATTTAGCTGACTAGCCTTCTTCCTACTAGTAGGTAAATCACTAACACTCCCATATCCATTTGTGGATTGAGGAGTGTTTTATTTTGTAAATATTTGTGATTTCTAGCAGTATCTGATAGACTAAAATATACAACTAAACAATTAGGAGTAACTTATGATTCAAGCATATAAAAATTTCTTTAAAGGTTATGTAGATTTTACAGGCCGTTCAACACGTCCAGAATATTGGTGGGTTTGGCTGATGAATAATATTTTGTTCCTACCCCTGTATATATTCTATTTTCAAATGGCCTGGAATGATGCTGGAGAAACAGATCCTATTTTAGGAGTAGCAATCATAAGTATTTATATGATTTTAGGTATAGTGTTCTTTACACCAAGTCTTGCTGTAAAAGTTCGTCGGCTAAGAGATGCAGGCCTTCACTGGGCTTTCATCTTCCTTTACTTCGTTCCAATGGGTGGTATTGCTCTTTTAGTTCTGCTAGCCATGCCAAGTAAGGAAGTAGAAATAGTAACAATCAATAGATCTAAAGAAGTTGAAAGCGAAGAAGTTTCCCCTTTTGAATAATTGGACGAGTACGGGGAATGTCATTCTCCTCATTATGATCAGACAAAAAGCTCCCAAACCTAACTTTTAGGCTGGGAGTCTTTTGTTTAACGTTTTAATTGTAGATGCTGTAAAATGTCTGCCGGGTGGTGAGCAATCCAGTCAGGATTATAGCCCATGAGGTCTTTCTCCTCACCGAATCCCCAGGTTACCGCTAGTTTTTTAATGCCAGTTTCTTGGGCACCAATCATATCAAACTTGGTATCTCCGATAATAATGACTGTTTCGGGCGCTAGATGATGAGTTTCCAGAGCCTGACGAATGACATCAGCCTTGTGTAGGGCTTGAGGGCTTGAACCATAAATGCCATCAAAGAAGTGGTCAATCCCAAAATTGCTAGTCATATCAACTGCGGTTGGTGTATTCTTCGTAGTAGTGATATAAAGAGGATAATGCTCAGCTAGTTCTACAAGTAAATCTTTGATATGTGGAAAGAGTTGGGCTTCGTAAACACCCTTTTCCTTATAATAAGAACGATAGAGCTGGATGGCTTCCTCTATCTGCTCAGCTGGTAAACAACTAGCAAAGCTGGTTTCTAGTGGAGGTCCCATAAAACCTCGAATGGTTTTGGCACCAGGACTAGAAACTCCAAGTTGGTCAAAGGTATAGGTGAAACCATTATGGATACCGATAGAACTATCAACTAGCGTTCCATCTAAGTCAAAAAAGATAGCAGATATAGATGACATTGATTCTCCTCAAAATGATGAAATTATTCGCCGAAGATTTCTTTTTGAAGGCGACGACCTGTAGGTGTGGCAGCGAGCCCCCCTTCAGCAGTTTCACGAAAGGCAGTTGGTAAGCTAGATCCTACTTGATACATGGCGTCAATGACCTCATCAACTGGAATTTTTGATTCGATACCAGCCAGAGCCATATCGGCTGCGATGAAGGCAAAACTTGCTCCCATAGCGTTACGCTTGACGCAAGGAACTTCAACCAAACCTGCAACGGGGTCGCAAATGAGACCGAGCATGTTTTTGATAACGAAGGCGATAGCCTGGCTCGCTTGATAAGGCGTTCCGCCTGCAGCTAGAGTTAGGGCAGCGGCACTCATGGCTGAAGCTGAACCGACTTCGGCCTGGCAGCCACCTTCGGCTCCCGAGATAGAAGCGTTGTTAGCAATCACGAGTCCAAAAGCACCTGCAGCGAATAAGAAGTCTAGTTGTTGTTCATGAGTTAAATCCAACTTTTGGATAGCAGCAGTGAGAACGGCTGGAAGGCAGCCTGCACTACCAGCAGTAGGTGTTGCACAGACCAGTCCCATCTTGGCATTGTGTTCATTAACGGCGATAGCATTACGAGCTGCAGACAAGACAGTGAAGTCTGATAGGGTCTTTCCTTTTTTGATGTAGTGGTCAAGCTTGGCAGCATCTCCACCTGTCAAACCGCTACGAGATTTCTTTTCACTAAGACCAAGCTCAACTGAAGCTTTCATGACTTCAAGGTTGCGCTCCATGAGAAGGAGAACTTCTTCACGTTCACGACCTGTTAGCTCAAACTCGGTCGTAATCATGAGCTCAGCAACATTGCCTTGAAAATCAAGTTCGGCTTGTTCGACTAATTCTTTGATAGAGTAAAACATATTTTCTCCTATTGAAAGAAATTGACATTATGCAAATGAGGAATTTTACGAATCTCTTCGATAGATTCATCACAGTTGCGACTATCAACTTCGATAATCATAATGGCTTTCTCACCAGCTTTTTCTCGGGTTACATTCATTTGGGCGATGTTAATGTCAAAGCGAGAGAGGGCCTCTGTTACGTGAGCGATCATACCAGGAACATCCTGATGAACGATGATAATGGTAGGGGTGTTCATGTTGAGGGATACGGCAAAGCCATTGAGCTCTGTCACCTGGATGTTACCACCGCCGATTGAAATTCCTGTCACACTGATGGTCTTGTGCTCATTCTTAACAGTGATTTTCGTAGTATTTGGGTGAGGGGCGTTACTATCTTTCTGGATAGTCCAGACAATTTTGATGCCACGCTTGTGGGCAATTTCTAAACTATTTGGAATTTCTGGATCATCTGTGTCCATTCCCAGGATTCCAGCGACAAGGGCTAGGTCAGTTCCGTGCCCGCGATAGGTTTTTGCAAAAGAATTAAAAAGCTGGAACTCGACCTCGGTTGGAGTATCGTCAAAGATAGAAGAGACGATTTTACCGATACGAACAGCTCCTGCCGTGTGACTACTAGATGGGCCAATCATGACTGGCCCAATGATATCAAAGACAGATTGAAAACGAAGTGATTGCATCTGTTTCCCCTTAAAAAGATTCTTAACTCTATTATATCAAAGATTAGATGCAAGCGCTCAATTCCATGGTAAAATATCTAAAATCCCCATAAAGCCTATAAAATCAGGCCTTTTGTAACAAAAAGAGGCTGTTTAAGCGAAATAAAACATAGTCTTGTAACATTTCTACATAAAACCGTCAAGAAACAGTAATAATAGTAGGGTATGATGGAAATATAAGAAAGAAGGAGAATCTTTTAATATGAAATCAACAACTAACAAAATTAAAACAGGACTTGTAGGAGTAGCAGCAGCGCTTGCTTTCCTTGCACCATCACTTACTTTTGCACAAGAAACAACAACTTACACAGTAAAATCAGGTGACACTCTATCAGGAATCGCTGAAAAATACAATACAACTGTTGAAAAATTGGCAGAAAAAAATAAGATTAAAGATATTCATTTGATCTATGTAGACCAAGTATTGGTTATTGATGGTGAAGCACCAGCAACTTCAACTACTTCAACTGCGACAGCAGAAGCTCCAGTAACAGCACCTGCAGCTACTGAAACAACAACTTATGAAGCGCCAGCAGCAAGCGTAATTGTAGCAGAAGAAACTGTTGCTACAACAGAAACTTCAGCATCAACTTCAACTGTAAGCGGATCTGAAGCAGAAGCTAAAGAATGGATCGCTCAAAAAGAATCAGGCGGTAGCTACACAGCTACAAACGGACGTTACATCGGACGTTACCAATTGACAGATTCATACTTGAACGGTGACTACTCAGCAGAAAACCAAGAACGTGTAGCAGATGCTTATGTAGCAGGACGTTACGGTTCATGGACAGCTGCTAAGAACTTCTGGCTTAACAACGGTTGGTACTAAGAACTGACGAACAAAATAAGATGCAAAAGTCGAGGGATTTCCTCGACTTTTTTTATATTTCCTTTGCTTGATAACAGGTCTCTACTTCATTTTTGAGGTGAGATAGCATGGTTGTTTCATCAGTTAACTCCAGAAGGGAGAAGCCCTTTTGAATAAGATGTTCATTACTAGTACAAATACCTATTCGAGCATAAGTGATTGCTAAAATATCGTATCTTTTCTTTTTCTTAGCGTCCTCTAGTAAGGTGTAGCAGATTTGTTGACAGGTATTTTTATCTTGGTTGTACAAGTAAATGGTGGACAGATTGAGTAGGATTGCCATTCGTAATTCATATAAATGTCGATAGTTTTTATATTCTTCCAAGCGCTGCAAGATTTGTTCAGTGATGAGGTGGAGGTGTTCGATGGGAAAGCTAAAAAGTATGGTGTTGAGGATTTTTAGGTCGCTTTCATACCATGTATCTTGTTTTTCAATTTTTTCCCAAAGCTTTTTGACCGTTTGTTCCACTTGGATTGAAAGCTGTCCTGTTCCATGTTGACGGATATAAATAACAACTTCCAGCATATCTCTGATTTCCTCTATAGGGAGATCGTGATGGACCTTGAGATAGTCTTGGCATGTTTCAAATAAGTTGACTAGACTACTGGTACCAAAGATGGAACTCGTATTGAGATAGGTTTGCATGATTTCTGTTCGCTGGCTTGGCTGATAGAGATGGCAGATGTATTCAAACTCTTCAAAACTCATATTGACTTGATGGAGAAGAAACTCCATGTTTTCATATTTTGGAGTTGCCTTGCCACTTTCAAACTTGGAAAGACTGGTTCTTGAAAGGCCATTTCCACAGACCTCTTCTTGGGTCAATCCTTTTGACTCACGTATGTCTTTATATACTTTCCCGAAATCATAGCGCATGATGTTCTCCTTTTCGTGAAAAAAGTTAACAATAAATTGAATTTTATTAAACATATTGTATCATAAGAATATAGAAAGTAAATAAGAGGTATCATGTAGCTAGAAAATAATAGATTGGAGGTTGTTTCAATGCGTAAAAATAAAGATCTATTTCGGGTAATCATTGTCTTTGTGGCAGGGGTTATTTTGATTCTAGCAACACCAGTGTTATTTAGAGTTGTTATAGAACTACTGTCAAAATAAAATCTGCATTGATTAGATTCATTAGGATTTAAAATCATTACATGAGAGCTTCTGGATAAATTTAATTTGCTGTAAGATTTGCTTATTTCATCAATTGCTTTTAGTTAGAATCCTGATTTTTCATTTACCATATTTATATTCACAGAAGTTCTAATCAAGACATTAAAGTGGATATCATGAGAAGAAAATAAGAAAGGTGATTTTATCTATAGTAGGTAGAATCTAAAAAATAAATTATGACTCATTTAAAATTTTATATCAAATCCGTTCTTTGTTCATTGGTATTGTTTATCCTTTTAATTCTTTTTATTAAAAATATATATTACCCTGCTCTAAAGATAACTATTGAAGTTATTCTGTCATTTTCGATAGGTAGTCTTTGTTATTCCATTTTTTGTAAAACAAATCGAGCTGCTTTTCTGCCAATTTCGGTTGTTTTATTTTTGCTGACTCTTTATTTGCTGGGAGTATAGTGTTTTAGCAGGAACTTTGTCAGTTTGCATTTTTTCTTGGAGAAATTCTGTCCATTGAAATTTTAATGTCTTTAAGTGGAGTAAATTTGCTATCAAGATTTTTCAAAAAAAGAGAAGTCAATAGATTTGTTAGTGGATTATAAAGATGAAAGGTAAAATTGGGATATTTAAAATGAAACATTTTTTTGCAGGAATTGGTGAGATTCATTTTTTGTCACTTTTATTATATCTAGGCATGTCTACTAGCCCAATTATTGGACTAGTGATTGGACATACTAAAATAAATCTAATAAATTCTATTATTATAGCTCTTGGTATGATATTGACATTAATTTTGGTATTATCAAGAGTGTATAGAAAATATTTTTATAGAGACGATGATGACTAAAGTTTTTATCAATAAAATCAGAGGTTGGTAGATTATCAGCCTCTTTCTTGTCTTCTCCAACCAAGCATGTTATAATGAATACTGCTCAAGCGACCTTCAATCGTGAAGCACACACGACCTTCAATCGTGAATAAACGAATAGATGGGAGACTTATCATGAGTGATAACTCTAAAACACGTGTTGTCGTGGGGATGAGTGGTGGTGTTGATTCGTCGGTGACGGCTCTTTTGCTCAAGGAGCAGGGCTACGATGTGATCGGTATCTTCATGAAGAACTGGGATGACACAGATGAAAACGGCGTTTGTACGGCGACCGAAGATTACAAGGATGTGGCTGCGGTGGCAGATCAGATTGGCATTCCCTACTACTCTGTCAATTTTGAAAAAGAGTACTGGGACCGCGTTTTTGAGTATTTCCTAGCGGAATACCGTGCAGGGCGTACGCCAAATCCAGATGTTATGTGCAACAAGGAAATCAAGTTCAAGGCCTTTTTGGACTATGCCATGACCTTGGGGGCAGACTATGTAGCGACTGGGCATTATGCTAGAGTAGCGCGTGATGAAGATGGCACTGCTCACATGCTTCGTGGTGTGGACAATGGCAAGGACCAAACCTATTTCCTCAGCCAACTTTCGCAAGAACAACTTCAAAAAACCATGTTCCCACTAGGACATTTGGAAAAGCCCGAAGTTCGCAGATTAGCAGAAGAAGCAGGCCTTGCGACTGCCAAGAAGAAAGACTCGACAGGGATTTGCTTTATCGGAGAAAAGAACTTTAAAAACTTCCTCAGCAACTACCTACCAGCTCAGCCTGGTCGCATGATGACTGTAGATGGTCGCGATATGGGCGAGCATGCAGGACTTATGTATTATACAATCGGTCAGCGTGGAGGTCTCGGTATCGGTGGGCAACACGGTGGTGACAATGCCCCTTGGTTCGTTGTCGGAAAAGACCTGAGCAAGAATATCCTCTATGTCGGTCAAGGTTTCTACCATGACTCGCTCATGTCAACCAGCCTAGAGGCCAGTCAAGTCCACTTTACTCGTGACATGCCAGAGGAGTTTACGCTTGAATGTACGGCAAAATTCCGCTACCGTCAGCCTGATTCGAAGGTGACCGTCCATGTCAAAGGAGATAAGGCAGAGGTTATCTTTGCAGAATCGCAACGCGCCATCACACCAGGACAGGCAGTTGTCTTTTACGATGGCGAAGAGTGTCTCGGTGGTGGTTTGATTGACAATGCCTACCGCGATGGACAAGTTTGTCAGTACATTTAGATTGACAAATTTTCTCAATTTGCTACAATAATAAAAGCAATAGAAATGATGGTCAAAGCTCATGGATGTTGCAGGCTTTTTTGTCCTGCACTTCTTTGGAGTTTTGACTGTTTTTGTGTCGTTTAGAGGAAAGGATAAAAATGACTCAACAAGATTTTCGGACAAAAGTAGGAAATATAGTTTTTGGTGTTCGGGCGACAGCCTTGATTCTCCAAAATCGCAAGCTTCTAGTCACCAAAGATAAGGGCAAGTATTACACTATCGGTGGTGCGATTCAAGTCAATGAAAGAACGGAAGACGCAGTAGTCCGTGAAGTGAGGGAAGAACTGGGTGTCAAAGCTCAAGCTGGGCAACTAGCTTTCGTGGTTGAAAATCGTTTTGAACAGGAAGGTGTTTCCTATCACAATATCGAGTTTCATTATCTGGTGGACTTGCTTGAAGATGCCCCATTGACCATGCAGGAAGATGAGAAAAGGCAGCCCTGTGAGTGGATTGACTTGGATCAGCTTCAGGATTTCCAACTAGTCCCAGCCTTTCTAAAAACAGCCCTACCAGATTGGGACGGCCAACTAAGACACATCCATCTTGAGGAATAGGAGAGAAATATGACTTATAATTTTACTGAAGAATACGATATTATAGTTATCGGTGCGGGACACGCTGGGGTAGAAGCATCTCTAGCAGCTAGCCGTATGGGCTGCAAGGTCTTGCTTGCGACCATCAACATTGAAATGTTGGCTTTCATGCCATGTAATCCCTCTATCGGTGGTTCTGCCAAGGGAATTGTTGTGCGTGAAGTCGACGCTCTCGGTGGAGAAATGGCTAAGACCATTGACAAGACTTATATCCAGATGAAGATGCTTAACACTGGGAAAGGTCCAGCAGTTCGAGCTCTTCGTGCGCAGGCTGACAAGGAGCTTTACTCTAAGGAAATGCGCAAAACGGTTGAAAATCAAGAAAATCTCACTCTTCGCCAGACCATGATTGATGAGATTTTAGTAGAAGATGGCAAGGTTGTCGGTGTGCGTACAGCGACCCATCAAGAGTACGCTGCCAAGGCCGTTATCGTGACGACAGGGACAGCCCTCCGTGGGGAAATCATCATCGGAGACCTCAAGTACTCGTCAGGTCCTAACCACAGCCTAGCTTCTATTAACCTTGCTGACAATCTCAAGGAACTGGGGCTCGAAATCGGTCGTTTCAAGACAGGGACGCCTCCACGTGTCAAGGCCTCTTCTATCAACTACGATGTGACAGAGATTCAGCCAGGAGACGAAGCGCCAAATCACTTCTCATACACTTCACGTGATGAGGACTATGTCAAGGACCAAGTGCCATGCTGGTTGACCTATACCAATGGTACCAGCCATGAGATTATCCAAAACAACCTCCACCGTGCGCCTATGTTTACAGGTGTGGTCAAGGGAGTAGGGCCTCGTTACTGTCCGTCAATCGAGGACAAGATTGTGCGCTTTGCAGACAAGGAACGTCACCAACTCTTCCTTGAGCCAGAAGGGCGCAATACAGAGGAAGTCTATGTGCAAGGCCTCTCAACCAGTCTGCCTGAGGATGTCCAGCGTGAGCTGGTGCATTCTATCAAAGGTTTGGAAAATGCAGAAATGATGCGAACTGGTTATGCCATTGAGTATGATATGGTCTTACCACACCAGTTGCGTGCGACTCTGGAAACCAAGAAAATCTCAGGGCTTTTCACAGCTGGCCAGACAAATGGTACATCTGGTTACGAAGAGGCAGCAGGCCAAGGGATTATCGCAGGTATCAATGCGGCTCTGAAAATCCAAGGTAAGCCTGAGTTAATTTTGAAGCGCAGTGACGGTTATATCGGGGTTATGATTGATGACTTGGTGACCAAGGGAACCATCGAACCTTATCGTCTCTTGACCAGTCGTGCCGAATACCGTCTCATTCTCCGTCATGACAATGCCGATATGCGTTTGACTAAGATGGGACGTGAGATTGGGCTTGTGGATGATGAACGCTGGGCTCGCTTTGAAATCAAGAAAAATCAATTTGATAATGAGATGAAGCGCCTAGACAGCATCAAACTCAAGCCAGTCAAGGAAACCAATGCCAAGGTTGAGGAGATGGGATTCAAGCCGTTGACAGATGCAGTAACAGCCAAGGAATTCCTTCGCCGTCCAGAAGTCTCTTACCAAGATGTGGTTGCCTTCATCGGACCTGCTGCTGAAGAATTGGATGACAAAATTATCGAATTGATTGAAACGGAAATCAAGTACGAAGGATACATCTCAAAAGCCATGGATCAGGTTGCCAAGATGAAACGCATGGAAGAAAAACGCATTCCAGCCAACATCGACTGGGATGACATTGACTCTATCGCGACTGAGGCTCGCCAGAAGTTCAAACTCATTAATCCAGAAACCATCGGTCAAGCCAGCCGTATTTCTGGAGTTAACCCAGCAGATATTTCCATTCTCATGGTGTATCTAGAAGGTAAAAATCGAAGTATTTCAAAAAATCTAGAAAAAAAGGCTGACTAAAGACAAAGTGCTGAATTCTCTTTTAGGAATTCAGCTTTTTTGATAGAATCGTCCTCTATTTTCGAATAAAGAGAAAAGGAGGAATGATTATGCTGACGGTAGAAGAAAAAAATTTTTTAGATCACTATAAAAATGCTTCCTATCATCGTTTTTATGAGATTGAGCGCTTCACTAGTCTCTGTCAAAAGTTAGACAAATGGCCACCACAGGCTGACAAGCTTTAGACTTTTTGATATACTAGAACAAATTAAAACATAGGAGAGAATGAATGAACGTATATGGCAGATTAGAAGAGGAACCAACTCCATCTTGGACGGGAATTCAGGATGATTTAGTTGGGAGAGAGGAGCGCTTCGAGGATGAACCAAGTTCATTTGCTCCCTTACCATTATTTAAGATCCTAATCTGGAGCACTTTAGTTGTACTTGTATCTGTAGTTCTTCCTTTCTTGCTAGGACTAACTAGCCCAGAGCAGGCACAAGATTTTTATATGGGATGGGCGATGCACCAGGGGGGAGATATCTACACAGACTATTTTGGAACGAGTGGCCTTCTCTATTACTTTTTACAGTATCTAAGCAAGGGTAGTATTTTGTTTGCAGTCTTTACTTGGTTTGCTCTAGTGGGTGCTGGTATTTTTCTTTTCCGTTCAACTTATGCCTTGACGGAGGAGAACAAGCAGTCGCAACAAGTGTTGACCATCTTTTATCTTCTTGCTGGAGGACTTAGCTTTGGCGGTGGTTATGCCACCATTTTGGCCCTTCCATTCCTGTTTTACGCTCTTAGTTTAGTAACAAGGTATTTGGTAGAGTATAATCATGACAAAGGTTTCGTGCGTATTGGGATTAGCCTGGCTCTAGCATTTTTCTTTGCCCCTCTAGTTACAGCTCTATATGCTCTAGTCTTATTCTTTGCATTGTTAGCCTTTAATATTGGGCGTGGTCGCTTAGTTCATGGGCTCTATCAATTTTTTGCAGCTGGTCTTGGGTTCTCACTTTTCTTTTATTCAATTGGTTACTATACGGCTTATAATGGGAGTTTCGGAAGTGCTATCAGTCAAATTCTCTATCCAGTAGATAGTTTGAAGTTTATGTCCAATCCAGCCTTGCTGGACAACCTCCTTTTTTATGGATTATTAACAATTGGTCTTGGAGGATTAAGATTCGTATTTACAGGACTTTTCCAGTCTAAACCAAGTAAGCAATATGTCTTATCTATTTTTGCTTCAGTAGCTATCTTATTGTTACTAGGATTGGAAATTTTCTCTACAGAACCGATTCACGGTAGTCGTCTAGCTACTTTTCTTCCGTTCTTGTCCATTCTTCTATTGACTCACATTCGAACTGGGGAATTAGAAGGAGTCAATCGCCGTAGAAGACATCGAGAAGTACCCTCAATATGGGCAATATTTCTTCAGGGTAATGTCTATTTGCCAGTGTTAGCTTTGGCCTACCTATTTTTGGCTCCTCTGGTAGCCCGTTATGTTCTTCACTCAGAACAATATCTAGAACGAACTCGTATAGAAACTACGGTTAAAGGACAAACACAGGCAACAGATCGTATTTATATATGGGATGATCTTACTAATGGTTATAAGACTAGTGAACGTTTAGCAGCTAGTCAGTTGCTATCACCAAAATTATATACTGGCCTTGATGCAAATCGTAGCAAACTTGTCAATGATTTACGTGATAACCAGCCTAAAGTGATTGTGGTCAATACTAAAATAGCTCTCTGGACGGAAGTAGAACAGCTTCTAGCAGAAAGTTATCAACCAGTTCAAAGTGAATTCAAAGACTTTAAACTTTACAAATTAAAATAAAATAATCAATATCTAGTATAATTTTTATGAAAATAGGAATTTTAATACTAGATATTGATTTTTATTTTTTTAGTGATATAATATTTTTTAGATACTACTTTTAGAAAAGAGCCTGGATATGATTGTATTGGAAGAGAAAACAAACCCTGATCTAACCTTATTCGTCGAAAAGCGTGACGGTAGACGCGTCATTTTTGATGTAGATAAGATTGACAAAGCCTTGCATAAGGCTGCGGAAAAAGTCATGGATATAACCCCCTTGGTCGAAAAGCGTCTTAATACTCTAGTTGAACGTATTGTAGAAGAGATTCATAGTCGCTTTCCTCAAGGTGTAAAAATCTATGAAATCCAAAATATCGTAGAACATGAGTTATTGGAAGCTAAAGAATATGCCTTGGCAGAGGAATATATCACTTATCGAACTCAAAGGGATTTTGAGCGCTCAAAAGCAACAGATATCAACTTCAGTATCCATAAACTTCTCAACAAAGACCAGGCAGTTGTCAATGAGAATGCTAATAAAGATAGTGATGTTTTTAATACCCAGCGTGATTTGACGGCAGGAATTGTTGGGAAATCAATCGGTCTTCAAATGCTTCCTAAGCATGTGGCTAATGCCCACCAAAAAGGGGATATCCACTATCACGATTTGGACTATAGCCCTTACACTCCGATGACCAACTGCTGTCTGATTGATTTTAAGGGTATGTTGGAAAATGGTTTTAAGATTGGGAATGCTGAGGTAGAGAGTCCTAAGTCTATTCAGACTGCGACTGCTCAGATATCGCAAATCATCGCCAACGTTGCATCAAGTCAGTATGGAGGCTGTTCAGCAGACCGTATTGATGAAGTCTTGGCTCCTTATGCAGAAAAAAATTACCAAAAACACCTCAAGGATGCGGAAGAATGGGTGCTACCTGATAAGCGCGAAGAATATGCTTGGAAGAAAACCCAAAAAGACATCTATGATGCCATGCAATCTCTAGAGTACGAGATTAATACCCTCTTTACATCAAATGGACAAACACCCTTTACTTCCCTTGGTTTCGGTCTAGGAACCAATCGTTTTGAACGCGAAATTCAAAAGGCAATTTTAAACATTCGTATCAAGGGGCTTGGTTCAGAACACCGTACAGCTATCTTCCCTAAATTGATCTTCACTCTTAAAAGAGGACTTAATCTGGAGGAAGGTTCTCCTAACTACGATATCAAGCAGTTGGCCCTTGAGTGTGCAACTAAGCGCATGTATCCAGATGTCTTGTCTTATGATAAGATTATTGAGTTGACAGGTTCTTTCAAGGTTCCGATGGGGTGTCGTTCATTCCTTCAAGGATGGAAGGATGAAAATGGAGTAGAAGTCAATTCTGGTCGTATGAACCTAGGTGTGGTAACAGTCAATCTTCCTCGTATCGCCCTCGAGTCTGAAGGCGACCTGAACAAGTTCTGGGAAATCTTCAATGAGCGTATGAATATCGCTGAAGATGCACTGGTTTACCGTGTGGAGCGAACCAAGGAAGCCACTCCAGCTAATGCGCCTATCCTTTATCAATACGGAGCTTTTGGCCGTCGTCTTGGTAAAGAAGAAAGTGTCGACGAGCTCTTTAAGAATAGACGTGCCACAGTTTCGCTTGGCTACATTGGACTTTATGAAGTAGCGACAGTATTCTTTGGTAACAATTGGGAAACCAATCCAGAAGCTAAAGAATTCACCCTTGATATCATTCGAGACATGAAACATCGAGTAGAAGAGTGGTCAGACCAATATGGCTATCACTTCTCTATTTATTCAACACCGTCTGAAAGTCTGACGGACCGATTCTGCCGTTTAGATGCTGAGAAATTTGGTTCTATTCCAGATATTACAGATAAAGAATACTACACAAATTCCTTCCATTATGATGTTCGCAAAAATCCAACACCATTTGAAAAATTGGACTTTGAGAAAGTCTACCCAGAAGCGGGTGCATCAGGCGGCTTTATCCACTACTGCGAGTATCCAGTTCTTCAACAAAATCCAAAGGCCTTGGAAGCTGTTTGGGATTATGCTTATGACCGTGTAGGTTATCTCGGAACCAATACTCCAATTGACCGCTGTTACAAGTGTGATTTTGAAGGAGATTTTGAGCCGACAGAGAGAGGATTTGCTTGTCCTAACTGTGGGAACAACGATCCTAAAACAGTAGACGTGGTTAAACGAACCTGTGGTTATCTTGGGAATCCACAAGCTCGTCCGATGGTTAATGGTCGTCACAAGGAAATTGCTGCGCGTGTCAAACACATGAACGGTTCTACTATCAAAACAGCAGGACATGAAGTAAGAAGTTAGAAAGAGATAGCATGGGAAAATATCAATTAGATGATAAGGGCAAGGCCTTGGTTCAACGGTTCCACGAGAAACATTCAAAAGGTGGAGGCAATAAAAAAGACCGAGTGGCTAGCCTAAGAGAGCAATTTTTAAATAAGAATAAGAAAAAGTGAGAGTCCGCTCTCGCTTTTCTCTTAGTTGGAGGTAAAGATGATATTACGCAGACCAAGATTGGCAGATAAAGAAACAATTTTAGAGATGATGTCAGAGTTTGAGCAGACTCAATCAGCCCACAATGGAGGATTTTGGGATACTGAGAACTTTGACTATGAAAAGTGGTTGGAAACTAGCCATAATAAAGAAATGGGAATAGGATTGCTGGAAAATCGCGTTCCATCAATTCAGTTCGTATTGTTTGATGAATCAGGCCATGCTTTAGGTTTTTTAAATTTACGGTTGAGACTGAATGAGGGTTTACTGAATTATGCTGGCCATATTGGCTATTCTATCCGCCCTTCCGAAAGAGGCAAAGGATATGCCAAGGAAGCTCTCCGTCAAGGTCTACAAGTGGCTAAAGAAAAGAACATCCATCGTGCTCTGGTGAATTGTAGCGCGGAAAATCCAGCAAGCCGAGCTGTTATCTTAGCTAATGGTGGAGAGTTGGAGGATGTTCGAAATGGAACGGAGCGCTATTGGATAGAGTTGGAGTAGAAAGCATGACATGGAATACACCAAAACCAGGCGAGTGGAAGAGTGAGGAGCTTAGTCAAGGGCGTATCATTGACTATAAGGCTTTTAACTTTGTGGATGGAGAAGGGGTGCGCAATTCTCTCTATGTAGCCGGCTGCATGTTTCACTGTGAGGGCTGTTACAATGTAGCGACCTGGTCTTTCAATGCAGGAATTCCTTATACGCCAGAATTGGAAGAACAAATCATGGCAGACTTAGCCCAGCCCTATGTTCAAGGATTGACTTTGCTAGGAGGAGAGCCATTCCTCAATACAGGTATTCTTTTGCCCCTTGTAAAACGCATTCGAAAGGAATTGCCAGAAAAAGACATCTGGTCTTGGACAGGCTACACTTGGGAAGAAATGATGCTGGAAACTCCAGATAAGCTAGAGCTTTTATCTATGATTGATATCCTGGTCGATGGTCGCTATGATCGGAGCAAGAGAAATCTTATGCTTCAATTCCGCGGCTCTTCCAATCAACGAATTATCGATGTACAAAAGTCTCTCCAAAGTGGAAAGGTAGTCATTTGGGACAAGCTTAACGATGGAAAAGAAAGCTATGAACAGGTGAAGAGAGAATGAAGAAAAAAGAATTAATAGAAAGACTAGTATCAGAAATAGAGTCGGGAAAAGTAAAAACGCTGGGTATCTACGGTCACGGCGCTTCAGGAAAATCAACTTTTGCTCAAGAATTGTACCAAATATTGGATGCTGAAAAGGTAAATTTACTAGAGACAGATCCCTATATTACTTCGGGACGACATTTAGTAGTACCTAAAGAGATACCAGACCAAAAGGTGACAGCATGTTTACCGGTAGCGCATGAGCTGGCAAGTTTACAAAGAGATATTCTTGCTCTGCAAGCGGGTATGGACATCTTGACAATTGAGGAACCTTGGAAGGCTAGCGAGATCTTATCTGGAGCAAAACCAATTCTGATAGTCGAAGGGATGTCTGTGGTTTTTCTACCCAAGGAACTCTTTGACAAAACCATTTGTTTCTACACAGATGAGGAGACCGAATTAAAGAGACGTCTAGCTCGAGATACGACTGTGAGAAATGGCGATGCATCCATTATATTGGCTAGTCAGCAGATGAGACGAGAGCAGTATCTACAATACTATAAAGAAACCGAGTCAAGAGCTGATATCTTGGTAGATCAATCAGATGATAAATTTCAAATTAAAACTAACATTATATAGAAGAAAAGACAGATAATCTAGCACTTAAATATGAAAATTTATTAAAATGGAATAAGAAAACAGTTTCATCTAAAAAATTTAAAAAAACCTGTCAAATCCCTTGCAATCGCAGGGGCTTTGTGTTATTCTATTATGGTGCTGTAAATTACAGCTTTAGCTTTGATGCAAGAGGTTGCGACACGCTCGGTTGCATTGCCACGCAACGCGCGTCGGTTTTCTTGTGGAGCTAGCCTATTATCTTAAATAGACGAAAAGGAGAAAAAGATGGCAAACAAAAAAATCCGTATCCGTTTGAAAGCTTACGAACACCGTACGCTTGACACAGCGGCTGCAAAAATCGTAGAATCAGCTACTCGTACAGGTGCACAAGTTGCGGGTCCAATCCCACTTCCAACTGAGCGTAGCCTCTACACAATCATTCGTGCGACTCACAAATACAAAGACTCTCGCGAACAATTTGAAATGCGTACACACAAACGTTTGATCGATATCGTTAACCCAACTCAAAAAACAGTTGACGCTTTGATGAAATTGGATCTTCCAAGTGGTGTAAACGTAGAAATCAAACTTTAATTTAAAGCTTGATAACTTGAGCATAAAAAACGCTCGTTAAAAACTTTTTGAATAAAAAATATAGAAAAGGAACTATTTTCTCATGACAAAAGGAATCTTAGGGAAAAAAGTGGGAATGACTCAAATCTTCACTGAAGCTGGCGAATTGATCCCTGTAACAGTTATTGAAGCAACTCCAAACGTTGTTCTTCAAGTTAAAACTGTTGAAACAGACGGATACAACGCTATCCAAGTTGGTTTCGATGACAAACGCGAAGTATTGAGCAACAAACCTGCTAAAGGACATGTAGCAAAAGCTAACACGGCTCCTAAGCGCTTCATTCGTGAATTCAAAAACGTTGAAGGCTTGGAAGTTGGTGCTGAAATCACAGTTGAAACTTTCGCAGCTGGAGATGTTGTTGACGTAACTGGTACTTCTAAAGGTAAAGGTTTCCAAGGTGTTATCAAACGCCACGGACAATCACGTGGACCTATGGCTCACGGTTCTCGTTACCACCGTCGTCCAGGTTCTATGGGACCTGTTGCACCTAACCGCGTATTCAAAGGTAAAAACCTTGCAGGACGTATGGGTGGCGACCGTGTAACAATTCAAAACCTTGAAGTTGTACAAGTTGTTCCAGAAAAGAACGTTATCCTTATCAAAGGTAACGTACCAGGTGCTAAGAAATCTCTTATCACTATCAAATCAGCAGTTAAAGCTGGTAAATAATAAGGAAAGGGGAATACAGTCAAAATGGCAAATGTAACATTATTCGACCAAACTGGTAAACAAGCGGGCGAAGTTGTTCTTAACGATGCAATCTTTGGTATCGAACCAAACCAATCTGTTGTGTTTGATGTCATCATCAGCCAACGTGCTAGCCTTCGTCAAGGAACTCACGCTGTTAAAAACCGTTCAGCCGTTTCAGGTGGCGGACGCAAACCATGGCGTCAAAAAGGAACTGGACGTGCTCGTCAAGGTTCTATCCGCTCTCCACAATGGCGTGGTGGTGGAATTGTCTTCGGACCAACTCCACGTAGCTATGCGTACAAACTTCCTCAAAAAGTTCGTCGCCTTGCACTAAAATCTGTTTACTCAGAAAAAGTTGCTGAAAACAAATTTGTAGCCGTTGATTCTCTTGAATTTACAGCTCCAAAAACTGCTGAATTTGCAAAAGTTCTTGCAGCTTTGAGCATCGATTCTAAAGTCCTTGTTATTCTTGAAGAAGGAAACGAATTCGCAGCTCTTTCAGCTCGTAACCTTCCAAATGTGAAAGTTGCGACTGCTACAACTGCAAGTGTTCTTGACATCGCAAATAGTGACAAACTTCTTGTTACTCAAGCAGCTATCTCTAAAATCGAGGAGGTTCTTGCATAATGAATTTGTATGATGTTATCAAAAAACCTGTTATCACTGAAAGCTCAATGGCTCAACTTGAAGCAGGGAAATATGTATTTGAAGTTGACACTCGTGCACACAAACTTTTGATTAAACAAGCTGTTGAAGCTGCTTTCGAAGGTGTTAAAGTTGCAAATGTTAACACAATCAACGTAAAACCTAAAGCTAAACGTGTTGGACGTTACACTGGTTTTACTAACAAAACTAAAAAAGCTATCATCACACTTACAGCTGATTCAAAAGCAATCGAGTTGTTTGCTGCTGAAGCTGAATAATCTAAGGAGGAAATATCGTGGGAATTCGTGTTTATAAACCAACAACAAACGGTCGCCGTAATATGACTTCTTTGGATTTCGCTGAAATCACAACAAGCACACCAGAAAAAACTTTGCTTGTTGCTTTGAAGAACAAGGCTGGTCGTAACAACAACGGTCGTATCACAGTTCGTCACCAAGGTGGTGGACACAAACGTTTCTACCGTTTGGTTGACTTTAAACGTAACAAAGATAACGTTGAAGCAGTTGTTAAAACTATCGAGTACGATCCAAACCGTTCTGCAAACATCGCTCTTGTACACTACACTGACGGTGTGAAAGCATACATCATCGCTCCAAAAGGTCTTGAAGTTGGACAACGTATCGTTTCAGGTCCTGAAGCAGATATCAAAGTAGGTAACGCTCTTCCACTTGCTAATATCCCAGTTGGTACTTTGGTTCACAACATTGAGTTGAAACCAGGTCGTGGTGGTGAATTGGTTCGTGCTGCTGGAGCTTCTGCTCAAGTATTGGGACAAGAAGGTAAATACGTTCTTGTTCGTCTTCAATCAGGCGAAGTTCGTATGATTCTTGGAACTTGTCGTGCTACAGTTGGTGTTGTCGGAAACGAACAACATGGACTTGTAAACCTTGGTAAAGCAGGACGTAGCCGTTGGAAAGGTATCCGCCCAACAGTTCGTGGTTCTGTAATGAACCCTAACGATCACCCACACGGTGGTGGTGAAGGTAAAGCACCAGTTGGTCGTAAAGCACCATCTACTCCATGGGGCAAACCTGCTCTTGGTCTTAAAACTCGTAACAAGAAAGCGAAATCTGACAAACTTATCGTTCGTCGTCGCAACGAGAAATAATTTAAAACTAGTCGCTTAAGCAACTAGGAAATTCCGCCAGCTCGGTAGCGCTCCTTGTGAGCGCAAGCCGCTGTGGTACAAAATTTAAAGGAGAAAATATAAAAATGGGACGCAGTCTTAAAAAAGGACCTTTCGTCGATGAGCATTTGATGAAAAAAGTTGAAGCTCAAGCTAACGACGAAAAGAAAAAAGTTATCAAAACTTGGTCACGTCGTTCAACGATCTTCCCAAGTTTCATTGGTTACACAATCGCAGTTTATGATGGACGTAAACACGTACCTGTTTACATCCAAGAAGACATGGTAGGTCACAAACTTGGTGAATTCGCACCAACTCGTACTTACAAAGGTCACGCCGCAGACGACAAGAAGACACGTAGAAAATAAGGAGAACATAAATGGCAGAAATTACTTCAGCTAAAGCAATGGCTCGCACAGTACGTGTTTCACCTCGTAAATCACGTCTTGTTCTTGACAACATCCGTGGTAAAAGCGTAGCCGATGCAATCGCAATTTTGACATTCACTCCAAACAAAGCTGCTGAAATCATCTTGAAAGTTTTGAACTCAGCTGTAGCTAACGCTGAAAACAACTTTGGTTTGGATAAAGCTAACTTGGTAGTATCTGAAGCATTCGCAAACGAAGGACCAACTATGAAACGTTTCCGTCCACGTGCGAAAGGTTCAGCTTCACCAATCAACAAACGTACAGCTCACATCACTGTAGCTGTTGCAGAAAAATAAGGAGGTAAAATCGTGGGTCAAAAAGTACATCCAATTGGTATGCGTGTCGGCATCATCCGTGATTGGGATGCCAAATGGTATGCTGAAAAAGAATACGCGGATTACCTTCATGAAGATCTTGCAATCCGTAAATTCGTTCAAAAAGAACTTGCTGACGCAGCAGTTTCAACTATTGAAATCGAACGCGCAGTAAACAAAGTTAACGTTTCACTTCACACTGCTAAACCAGGTATGGTAATCGGTAAAGGTGGTGCTAACGTTGATGCACTCCGTGCAAAACTTAACAAATTGACTGGAAAACAAGTACACATCAACATCATCGAAATCAAACAACCTGATTTGGATGCTCACCTTGTTGGTGAAGGAATTGCTCGTCAATTGGAGCAACGTGTTGCTTTCCGTCGTGCACAAAAACAAGCAATCCAACGTGCAATGCGTGCTGGAGCTAAAGGAATCAAAACTCAAGTATCAGGTCGTTTGAACGGTGCAGATATCGCCCGTGCTGAAGGATACTCTGAAGGAACTGTTCCACTTCACACACTTCGTGCAGATATCGATTATGCTTGGGAAGAAGCAGACACTACATACGGTAAACTTGGTGTTAAAGTATGGATCTACCGTGGTGAAGTTCTTCCAGCTCGTAAAAACACTAAAGGAGGTAAATAACCAATGTTAGTACCTAAACGTGTTAAACACCGTCGTGAATTCCGTGGTAAAATGCGCGGTGAAGCTAAAGGTGGAAAAGAAGTAGCATTCGGTGAATACGGCCTTCAAGCTACAACTAGCCACTGGATCACTAACCGCCAAATCGAGGCTGCTCGTATCGCCATGACTCGTTACATGAAACGTGGTGGTAAAGTTTGGATTAAAATCTTCCCACACAAATCATACACAGCAAAAGCTATCGGGGTTCGTATGGGATCTGGTAAAGGGGCACCTGAAGGTTGGGTAGCACCAGTTAAACGTGGTAAAGTAATGTTTGAAGTTGCAGGTGTATCTGAAGAGATCGCTCGCGAAGCTCTTCGTCTTGCAAGCCACAAATTGCCAGTTAAATGTAAATTCGTAAAACGTGAAGCAGAATAAGGAGAAGGCATGAAACTTAATGAAGTAAAAGAATTTGTTAAAGAACTTCGTGGTCTTTCTCAAGAAGAACTCGCGAAGCGCGAAAACGAATTGAAAAAAGAATTGTTTGAACTTCGTTTCCAAGCTGCTACTGGTCAATTGGAACAAACAGCCCGCTTGAAAGAAGTTAAAAAACAAATCGCTCGTATCAAAACAGTTCAATCTGAAGCGAAATAATAGACTAGGGAAGGAGAAATTTCAATGGAACGCAATAATCGTAAAGTTCTTGTTGGACGTGTTGTATCTGACAAAATGGACAAGACAATCACAGTTGTAGTTGAAACAAAACGTAACCACCCAGTCTATGGTAAACGTATTAACTACTCTAAAAAATACAAAGCACATGATGAAAACAATGTTGCCAAAGAAGGCGATATCGTACGTATCATGGAAACTCGTCCGCTTTCAGCTACAAAACGTTTCCGTCTTGTAGAAGTCGTTGAAGAAGCGGTTATCATCTAATCAAACCTGAAAGGAGAAAACTGAAATGATTCAAACAGAAACTCGTTTGAAAGTCGCAGACAACAGCGGTGCACGCGAAATCTTGACTATCAAAGTTCTTGGTGGTTCTAAACGTAAATTTGCGAACATCGGTGATGTTATTGTGGCATCTGTAAAACAAGCTACTCCTGGTGGTGCGGTTAAAAAAGGTGACGTTGTTAAAGCAGTTATCGTTCGTACTAAATCAGGTGCTCGTCGTGCTGATGGTTCATACATCAAATTTGACGAAAACGCAGCAGTTATCATCCGTGAAGATAAAACTCCTCGCGGAACACGTATCTTTGGCCCAGTTGCACGTGAATTGCGTGAAGGTGGCTTCATGAAGATCGTGTCACTTGCTCCAGAAGTACTTTAATTTTCACAGAGCAAAAACAAACAAACACAGTCCCCTGGCTTAGCCAGGGTGCCCATTGGGCGTAAGAATAAAAGGAGAAAAAAATGTTTGTAAAAAAAGGCGACAAAGTTCGCGTAATCGCTGGTAAAGATAAGGGAACAGAAGCTGTTGTCCTTACTGCCCTTCCAAAAGTAAACAAAGTTATCGTTGAAGGTGTTAATATCGTTAAGAAACACCAACGTCCAACTAACGAACTTCCTCAAGGTGGTATCATCGAGAAGGAAGCAGCTATCCACGTATCAAACGTTCAAGTTTTGGACAAAAACGGTGTAGCTGGTCGTGTTGGTTACAAATTTGTAGACGGTAAAAAAGTTCGCTACAACAAAAAATCAGGCGAAGTGCTTGATTAATCACGAAGGAAAGGAGAAGTATAATGGCAAATCGTTTAAAAGAAAAATATCTTAATGAAGTAGTTCCTGCTTTGACAGAACAATTCAACTACTCATCAGTGATGGCTGTGCCTAAAGTAGATAAGATCGTTTTGAACATGGGTGTTGGTGAAGCTGTATCAAACGCTAAAAGCCTTGAAAAAGCTGCTGAAGAATTGGCGCTTATCTCAGGTCAAAAACCACTTATCACTAAAGCTAAAAAATCAATCGCCGGCTTCCGTCTTCGTGAAGGTGTTGCGATCGGTGCAAAAGTTACCCTTCGTGGTGAACGTATGTACGAATTCTTGGACAAATTGGTTTCAGTTTCACTTCCACGTGTACGTGACTTCCACGGTGTTCCTACAAAATCATTTGATGGACGCGGAAACTACACTCTTGGTGTGAAAGAACAATTGATCTTCCCAGAAATCAACTTTGATGACGTTGACAAAACTCGTGGTCTTGACATCGTTATCGTAACTACTGCTAACACTGACGAAGAGTCACGTGCATTGCTTACAGGCCTTGGAATGCCTTTTGCAAAATAATATAGGAGGTATAACTAATGGCTAAAAAATCTATGATTGCTAAGAACAAACGCCCAGCGAAGTTCTCTACTCAAGCATACACTCGCTGTGAACGTTGTGGACGTCCACACTCAGTTTACCGCAAGTTTAAACTTTGCCGTGTTTGCTTCCGTGAATTGGCATATAAAGGTCAAATCCCTGGTGTAACAAAAGCATCTTGGTAATTTAAGATATCAAGGGCGTCAAAACTCCAAGTGAAAATAGGAAACTTGACGAAGAAACTTTAGTTTCTAGAAAAGTTTATCTTTTTCACACAGAGTTTAGCCCGGGTTCAGTTGGGCTTGCCAATTTGAACACGAGCTACAGCTTTGGCAAAAAAGATCAATTTGCTTTGGAGCATCGCTCCTGCATCAAATTGTCTATTTTTGCTCTTGCTGTTACGCTCTTTGTATCATGTATTAACTAGCAAGTGCAACTTGCAAACTACTAGTAAGAGGAGAAAAATAAAATGGTTATGACTGACCCAATCGCAGACTTCCTAACTCGTATTCGTAACGCTAACCAAGCAAAACACGAAGTACTTGAAGTACCTGCATCAAACATCAAAAAAGGGATTGCTGAAATCCTTAAACGCGAAGGTTTTGTTAAGAACGTAGAAATCATCGAAGATGACAAACAAGGCATCATCCGTGTATTCCTTAAATACGGACCAAACGGTGAAAAAGTTATCACAAACTTGAAACGTGTTTCTAAACCAGGACTTCGTGTCTACAAAAAACGTGAAGACCTTCCAAAAGTACTTAACGGTCTTGGAATTGCTATCCTTTCAACTTCTGAAGGTTTGCTTACTGATAAAGAAGCACGCCAAAAGAACGTTGGTGGTGAGGTTATCGCTTACGTTTGGTAATATTTAGCTCCCAATTTCTTTGTGACTCGTCGTTATCGTCTCTTGCCTAACCCAAAGTTATGTCTGCGAGACGATGCCTAGATTCACTTTGAATTGAAACCTAAATGTTCCTTCAAATCGAGAAATCGATTTAACCCCGTGAAAACTGGCCGTTCTGGCCTGACAATTTAACAGGAGAATAAAAACATGTCACGTATTGGTAATAAAGTTATCGTGTTGCCTGCTGGTGTTGAAATCACTAACAATGACAACGTTGTAACTGTAAAAGGACCTAAAGGAGAACTTACTCGTGAGTTCTCAAAAGATATTGAAATTCGTGTGGAAGGTACTGAAGTAACTCTTCACCGTCCAAACGATTCAAAAGAAATGAAAACTATCCACGGAACTACTCGTGCTCTTTTGAACAACATGGTTATTGGTGTATCAGAAGGATTCAAGAAACAACTTGAAATGCGTGGGGTTGGTTACCGTGCACAACTTCAAGGATCAAAACTTGTTTTGGCTGTTGGTAAATCACATCCAGACGAAGTTGAGGCTCCAGAAGGAATTACTTTTGAACTTCCAAACCCAACAACAATCGTTGTTAGCGGAATTTCAAAAGAAGTAGTTGGTCAAACAGCTGCTTACGTACGTAGCCTTCGTTCACCAGAACCATACAAAGGTAAAGGTATCCGTTACGTTGGCGAATATGTTCGTCTTAAAGAAGGTAAAACAGGTAAATAATATTGAGTGGTTGATTTTCAGCCATCAATATCGTTTCCAACTTTGTGCATAGCACACGATTTAAAACTAAAGAGGTGAAAACTGTGATTTCTAAACCAGATAAAAACAAACTCCGCCAAAAACGCCACCGTCGCGTTCGCGGAAAACTCTCTGGAACTGCTGATCGCCCACGTTTGAACGTATTCCGTTCTAATACAGGCATCTACGCTCAAGTTATTGATGACGTAGCGGGTGTAACGCTCGCAAGTGCTTCAACTCTTGACAAAGAAGTTTCAAAAGGAACAAAAACTGAACAAGCCGTTGCTGTCGGTAAACTCGTTGCAGAACGTGCAAACGCTAAAGGTATTTCAGAAGTGGTGTTCGACCGCGGTGGATATCTATATCACGGACGTGTGAAAGCTTTGGCTGATGCAGCTCGTGAAAACGGATTGAAATTCTAATAGGAGGACACTAGAAAATGGCATTTAAAGACAATGCAGTTGAATTAGAAGAACGCGTAGTTGCTGTTAACCGTGTTACTAAAGTTGTTAAAGGTGGACGTCGTCTTCGTTTTGCAGCTCTTGTAGTCGTTGGTGACCACAACGGTCGCGTAGGATTTGGTACTGGTAAAGCTCAAGAAGTTCCAGAAGCAATCCGCAAAGCAGTAGAAGATGCTAAGAAAAACTTGATCGAAGTTCCTATGGTTGGAACAACAATCCCACACGAAGTTATTTCAGAATTCGGTGGAGCTAAAGTATTGTTGAAACCTGCTGTAGAAGGTTCTGGGGTTGCCGCTGGTGGTGCTGTTCGTGCCGTTATCGAGTTGGCAGGTGTAGCTGATGTTACATCTAAATCTCTTGGCTCAAATACTCCAATCAACATTGTTCGTGCAACTGTTGAAGGTTTGAAACAATTGAAACGCGCTGAAGAAGTTGCTGCCCTTCGTGGTATTTCAGTTTCTGATTTGGCATAAGAAAGGGGATAAAATGGCTCAAATTAAAATTACTTTGACTAAGTCTCCAATCGGACGCATTCCATCACAACGTAAAACTGTTGTAGCACTTGGACTTGGCAAATTGAACAGCTCTGTTATTAAAGAAGATAACCCAGCAGTACGTGGTATGATTACTGCAGTATCTCACTTGGTAACAGTTGAAGAAGTAAACTAATTAAATTTTAGGGGATGTGCAGTATACCATCCCCTAAAACTAGATATAGTCATCTTTGATGACAAACGTATAGGCGAGTTGATAGGAGAGACAACCTTTTCTCTCTTATCGGCGCTAGCATTTTACAAAAGAGGAGAAAATATATAATGAAACTTCATGAATTGAAACCTGCAGAAGGTTCTCGTAAAACTCGTAACCGTGTTGGTCGTGGTACTTCATCAGGTAACGGTAAAACATCTGGTCGTGGTCAAAAAGGTCAAAAAGCTCGTAGCGGTGGCGGAGTACGTCTTGGTTTTGAAGGTGGACAAACTCCATTGTTCCGTCGTCTTCCAAAACGTGGATTCACTAACATCAACGCTAAAGAATACGCAATTGTTAACCTTGACCAATTGAACGTCTTTGAAGATGGTGCAGAAGTAACTCCAGTTGTTCTTATCGAATCAGGAATTGTTAAAGCTGAAAAATCAGGTATCAAAATTCTTGGTAACGGTGAGTTGACTAAGAAATTGTCTGTAAAAGCAGCTAAATTCTCTAAATCAGCTGAAGAAGCTATCACTGCTAAAGGTGGTTCAGTAGAAGTCATCTAAGAGAGGTGACCTATGTTTTTTAAATTATTGAGAGAAGCCTTCAAAGTCAAGCAAGTTCGATCAAAAATTCTTTTTACAATTTTTATCGTCTTTGTCTTCCGTATCGGGACTAGCATTACGGTTCCATGGGTGAATGCCAATAGCTTGAATGCTTTGAGTGGTCTATCTTTTCTAAATATGTTAAGTTTGGTGTCTGGTAATGCCATGAAAAACTTTTCAGTTTTTGCACTTGGTGTTAGTCCATACATTACTGCTTCTATCGTTGTCCAACTCTTACAAATGGATTTATTACCAAAGTTTGTAGAGTGGGGCAAACAAGGGGAAGTTGGTCGTAGAAAGTTGAACCAGGCAACTCGATATATTGCCCTTGTTCTTGCATTCGTGCAATCTATCGGAATTACTGCTGGTTTTAATGCTTTATCTGGAGCCAAACTTTTGACTGTTCCTTTAACACCACAAGTTTTCCTTGTGATTGGAGCAATCCTAACAGCGGGTAGTATGATTGTAACTTGGTTGGGAGAGCAAATTACTGATAAGGGTTATGGAAATGGTGTTTCCATGATTATCTTTGCGGGGATTGTTGCTTCAATTCCTGATATGATCAAGGGAATTTATGTTGACTACTTTGTCAATGTACCAAGCAGTCGCTTGACTTCATCCCTCATTTTTGTTGCTATCTTAATTGTAGCAGTCTTATTGATTGTTTACTTTACAACTTATGTTCAACAAGCTGAATATAAGATACCAATTCAGTATACTAAGGTAGCTCAAGGAGCACCATCAAGTTCCTATCTTCCATTGAAGATTAACCCTGCAGGAGTTATTCCAGTTATCTTTGCTAGCTCAATTACAGCAGCACCAGCGGCAATTTTACAATTTGTAAGTGCATCTGGTCTTGATTGGGCTTGGGTACGTAGTGCTCAGGAGTTGCTATCTACAACAGCCCCTACAGGTATCGCTCTGTACGCTCTGTTGATTATCCTCTTTACATTCTTCTATACATTTGTACAGATTAATCCAGAGAAGGCAGCAGAAAATTTGCAAAAGAGCGGTGCTTATATCCACGGAGTCCGTCCTGGTAAAGGGACAGAAGAGTATATGTCAAAACTTCTTCGTCGTCTCGCAACAGTCGGTTCCCTCTTCCTAGGTGTCATTTCTATTTTACCTATTGTAGCTAAGGATTTATTCGGTCTTTCAGAAGTCGTTGCTTTTGGGGGAACAAGTCTTTTGATCATTATCTCAACAGGTATTGAAGGAATTAAACAATTGGAAGGTTATTTATTGAAACGTAAGTATGTTGGTTTCATGAATACAACAGAATAATTGTAATAGAAAAGAAAATTCACTATTGCTCAGAGAGTGGAGTTTAAAAATCAAAGACCTTGTCAGATTTTTATCTCCTCTCTTCTATTTTGTTTTTAAATAGGAGTTGAAATGAATTTTTGCTTCTATTTAAAAACAAAAAAGGAGTTTGAATCATGAATCTTTTGATTATGGGCTTACCTGGTGCAGGTAAGGGTACACAGGCAGCAAAAATTGTTGAACAATTTCATGTTGCTCATATCTCAACAGGAGATATGTTCCGTGCAGCAATGGCTAATCAAACTGAAATGGGTGTCTTAGCTAAGTCATATATCGACAAAGGCGAGTTGGTTCCAGATGAAGTTACAAATGGTATCGTGAAAGAGCGTCTCTCACAAGATGACATTAAAGAAACTGGTTTCTTGTTGGACGGGTACCCACGTACAATTGAACAAGCTCATGCCTTGGATAAAACTTTAGCTGAATTAGGGATTGAGCTTGAAGGTGTTATTAACATCGAAGTAAATCCAGATAGTCTTTTGGAGCGTTTGAGTGGTCGTATCATTCACCGTGAAACTGGCGAAACTTTCCATAAAGTTTTCAACCCACCAGTTGACTACAAAGAAGAAGACTATTACCAACGTGAAGATGACAAACCTGAAACAGTAAAACGTCGTTTGGATGTTAATATTGCCCAAGGTGAACCAATTATTGCCCACTATCGTGCAAAAGGTTTGGTACATGATATCGAAGGTAACCAAGATATCAATGATGTCTTTGCAGATATCGAAAAAGTATTGACAAAATTGAAATAAAAGCGTTTTTCATGCTTGCAAAATGTCTCTACAAATGTTATACTGAGTTAGTCTGACTTATAATTGTTGTCTCTGTGTCTAGAGGCATCAAATCGAAATTTATGGAGGTACTTTTGCGTGGCAAAAGACGATGTGATTGAAGTTGAAGGTAAAGTAGTTGATACTATGCCGAATGCAATGTTTACGGTTGAACTTGAAAATGGACATCAGATTTTAGCAACAGTTTCTGGTAAAATTCGTAAAAACTATATTCGTATTTTAGCGGGAGATCGTGTTACTGTCGAAATGAGTCCATATGACTTGACACGTGGACGTATCACTTACCGCTTTAAATAATCGAAAAACTTGGAGGGATAAGAAATGAAAGTAAGACCATCGGTCAAACCAATTTGCGAATACTGTAAAGTAATTCGTCGTAATGGTCGTGTTATGGTAATTTGCCCAGCAAATCCAAAACACAAACAACGTCAAGGATAAGATAGAAAGGAGAAAACATGGCTCGTATTGCTGGAGTTGACATTCCAAATGACAAACGCGTAGTAATTTCATTGACTTATGTGTACGGTATCGGACTTCCAACATCTAAGAAAATCTTGGCAGCTGCTGGAATTTCAGAAGATGTACGTGTTCGCGATCTTACACCAGATCAAGAAGATGCTATCCGTCGTGAAGTGGATGCAATTAAAGTTGAAGGTGACCTTCGTCGTGAAGTTAACTTGAATATCAAACGTTTGATGGAAATCGGTTCATACCGTGGTATCCGTCACCGTCGTGGACTTCCTGTCCGTGGACAAAACACTAAAAACAACGCTCGCACTCGTAAAGGTAAAGCTGTTGCGATTGCTGGTAAGAAAAAATAATATAGGAGGTAAAAGTCTTGGCTAAACCAACACGTAAACGTCGTGTGAAAAAGAATATCGAATCTGGTATTGCTCATATTCACGCTACATTTAATAACACTATTGTTATGATTACTGATGTGCATGGTAATGCAATTGCTTGGTCATCAGCTGGTGCTCTTGGTTTTAAAGGTTCTCGTAAATCTACACCATTTGCTGCTCAAATGGCTTCAGAAGCTGCTGCTAAATCTGCACAAGAACACGGTCTTAAGTCAGTTGAAGTTACTGTTAAAGGTCCAGGTTCTGGTCGTGAGTCAGCTATTCGTGCTCTTGCTGCCGCTGGTCTTGAAGTAACAGCAATTCGTGATGTGACTCCAGTGCCACACAATGGTGCTCGTCCTCCAAAACGTCGCCGTGTATAATCATAACCTTACACTGCTTTTCGTTTAAGAGGGAGTAACTAAATGATCGAGTTTGAAAAACCAAATATAACAAAAATTGATGAAAATAAAGATTATGGCAAGTTTGTAATCGAACCGCTTGAACGTGGTTACGGTACAACACTTGGTAACTCTCTTCGTCGTGTACTTCTAGCTTCTCTTCCAGGGGCTGCTGTAACATCTATCAATATCGAAGGTGTATTGCATGAATTTGATACAGTTCCGGGTGTTCGCGAAGACGTGATGCAAATCATTCTGAACATCAAAGGTATTGCAGTAAAATCTTACGTTAAAGACGAAAAGATCATTGAACTAGATGTGCAAGGTCCTGCTGAAATTACAGCTGGAGATATCTTGACAGATAGCGACATTGAAATTGTAAATCCAGATCATTATCTCTTTACAATCGGTGAAGGTTCTTCTCTAAAGGCGACAATGACTGTTAACAGTGGTCGTGGATATGTACCTGCTGATGAAAATAAAAAAGATAATGCACCAGTTGGAACACTTGCTGTAGATTCTATTTATACACCAGTTACAAAAGTCAACTATCAAGTTGAACCTGCTCGTGTAGGTAGCAATGATGGTTTCGACAAATTAACCCTTGAAATCTTGACTAATGGAACAATTATTCCAGAAGATGCTTTAGGGCTTTCAGCACGTATCTTGACAGAGCACCTTGATTTGTTTACAAATCTTACAGAGATTGCTAAGTCAGCAGAAGTGATGAAAGAAGCTGATACTGAATCGGACGACCGTATCTTGGAACGTACGATTGAGGAACTTGACTTGTCTGTGCGTTCATATAACTGTTTGAAACGTGCCGGTATTAACACTGTGCATGATTTGACAGAAAAATCTGAAGCAGAGATGATGAAAGTAAGAAATCTTGGACGCAAGAGTTTGGAAGAAGTGAAAGTCAAACTCATTGATTTGGGTCTTGGATTAAAAGATAAATAAAGGAGGAATAAATGGCTTACCGTAAACTAGGACGCACTAGCTCACAACGTAAAGCAATGCTTCGCGATTTGACAACTGACCTTTTGATCAACGAATCAATCGTGACAACTGAAGCTCGTGCTAAAGAAATCCGTAAAACTGTTGAAAAAATGATTACTCTAGGTAAACGTGGTGATTTGCATGCACGTCGTCAAGCAGCTGCTTTCGTACGTAATGAAATCGCATCTGAAAACTATGATGAAGCAACTGATAAGTACACTTCTACTACAGCACTTCAAAAATTGTTCTCAGAAATCGCACCTCGTTATGCTGAGCGTAACGGTGGATACACTCGTATCCTTAAAACTGAACCACGTCGTGGTGATGCAGCGCCAATGGCGATCATCGAATTAGTATAAAATCATCAATTTTGTTGAGTGTTATGATGATGGAGTCTTGTGCTCTTAGTCTAGCTCTGGTCTACCGCTAGGACTTATGTCCTAGCGGGAACACTCATCATAAGATGATAAGGTAGACGCTTGTTTACGAAATTGTTTTTTACTTAAGAACAATTTCGTAAGCAGGCGTTTTTGAGTATTTTATTAAGAAATATGCTATACTATTGAAAAAGAAAATCGACAATGTTCATTTTTTCAAAAATATTCTATAAAGAGGTTATGAGCCAATATATTATCAGTTTCAAGTTCTAAACTAGCGACTTGGTAAAAAATACTAGCCTGGTACAAGATCAACTAAGAGATTTTTTTAGGATTTCAACTTGGATAATTGTTCACTATTAAGTGATTTAGTTATTCTATCCTCCTTTTTCATTTTATTTTTGTCCAAAATGGATATCGTTCTGTGTTAGAAATGGAGTTTAATCATGAAAGCTATTATTACTGTTGTTGGTAAAGATAAATCTGGAATTGTTGCAGGTGTTGCGACAAAAATTGCTGAATTAGGCTTAAATATTGATGATATCTCACAAACAGTCTTAGACGAATTCTTTACTATGATGGCTGTGGTATCTAGTGATGAAAAACAAGATTTTACACATCTTAGAAACGAATTTGAGGTTTTTGGTCAGACTTTGAATGTCAAAATCAATATTCAAAGTGCAGCTATTTTTGATGCTATGTACAATATCTAGGAGGTATTTATGGATATTAGACAAGTTACCGAAACAATCGCCATGATTGAGGAGCAAAACTTTGACATTAGAACCATTACCATGGGGATTTCCCTTTTGGACTGTATCGATCCAGATATCAATCGTGCTGCAGAAAAAATATATGAAAAGATTACTACAAAAGCAGCTAATTTAGTAGCTGTTGGGGATGAAATTGCGGCTGAGTTGGGCATTCCCATCGTAAATAAACGGGTATCAGTTACTCCAATTTCCTTGATTGGTGCTGCTACCGATGCGACGGATTATGTAGTCTTGGCTAAAGCACTGGATAAAGCTGCGAAAGAAATTGGTGTTGACTTCATTGGTGGTTTTTCAGCCTTGGTACAAAAGGGTTATCAAAAAGGTGATGAAATCCTTATCAACTCCATTCCTCGTGCTTTGGCAGAAACGGATAAGGTTTGTTCATCAGTAAATATCGGTTCTACCAAATCGGGCATCAATATGACTGCAGTAGCGGATATGGGACGCATTATCAAGGAAACAGCTTCTTTATCTGATATGGGGGCGGCTAAATTGGTTGTATTTGCCAACGCGGTAGAGGACAATCCTTTTATGGCAGGCGCTTTTCATGGTGTAGGTGAAGCAGATGTCATCATCAATGTAGGTGTTTCAGGACCGGGTGTTGTCAAACGTGCCTTGGAAAAGGTTCGAGGTCAGAGCTTTGATGTTGTTGCTGAAACTGTTAAAAAAACAGCTTTCAAGATTACCCGTATTGGTCAATTGGTTGGTCAAATGGCTAGTGAGCGCCTCGGAGTTGATTTTGGGATTGTAGATTTGAGTTTAGCTCCAACTCCGGCAGTGGGTGATTCTGTAGCTCGTGTTCTTGAAGAAATGGGGCTAGAGACAGTTGGGACTCATGGAACGACTGCTGCCTTGGCTCTCTTGAACGACCAAGTTAAGAAGGGCGGAGTTATGGCCTGCAATCAAGTGGGTGGTTTGTCTGGTGCCTTTATCCCTGTTTCTGAGGATGAGGGAATGATTGCTGCTGTGCAAAATGGCTCTCTTAATTTGGAAAAACTAGAAGCTATGACGGCTATCTGTTCAGTTGGTTTGGATATGATTGCCATTCCTGAGGATACACCTGCAGAAACGATTGCGGCAATGATTGCGGATGAAGCTGCTATCGGAGTCATCAACATGAAAACAACTGCTGTACGTATTATTCCAAAAGGAAAAGAAGGCGATATGATTGAATTTGGTGGCCTTTTAGGAACAGCTCCAGTCATGAAGGTCAACGGTGCATCATCTGTTGATTTTATTGCACGTGGAGGACAAATCCCGGCTCCAATCCATAGTTTTAAAAATTAAAAAGAAGTGGAATCTGTTTAAGTTGGATTTAAGGATAGACCTGTATACTACTATTATTAAATAAAGACCTCCTAACTTTATTTAATTAAAATCCTAACTTTTTCATAATAATCTCCTACAAAAGTCACTCCAAAGGGTGACTTTTGTTTTATCTCAAGAGAAAGTAGCATGTTCAAATTTATAAATTTATTCAAGAATAAGATGATTTAAAGGATAAAACTAGTTTTTTCATTCTGTAAAATGGGCTAAAACCTTGCTATGATTGGCTTTTTGAAAAATTATGGTATAATAGTAGTAGTTTTAATAGATGGAGTTGAATTTTGAAAAAACGCTTTCGTGTAAAAAAAGAGAAAGATTTTAGTGCAATATTTAAAAAAGGGGAGAGTTTTGCTAATCGTAAATTTGTTATTTATCGATTAGAAAATAATGAGCAGCATTTTCGAGTTGGACTATCTGTCAGTAAAAAATTAGGAAACGCTGTCACGAGGAATCAGATCAAGAGAAGAATTCGACATATTCTGATTGAACATAAAGATCAGCTGGTTGAAAATGTAGATTTTGTTGTGATTGCTCGAAAAGGTGTTGAAATCTTGGACTACGCGGAAATGGAAAAAAATCTACTTCACGTATTAAAGTTATCAAAGATTTACCAGGAAGGAAATGGGAGTGAAAAAGAAATTACAGTTGACTAGCTTAATGGTGCTTGCTTTATTTGTGATGAGCGCCTGCACGGCTAGTGGTACGACGAGTGAGATTACAGCTGAATCAACAGGTTTTTGGAGTAAATTTGTTTATTTTTTTGCTGAAACTATTCGCTTTTTATCATTTGATACAAGTATTGGTCTGGGGATTATTTTATTTACCCTTTTAATCAGAACCATTCTTTTACCAGTCTTTCAGATACAAATGGTGGCATCTAGAAAGATGCAAGAAGTACAACCACTTGTTAAGGAGTTGCGAGAACGTTATCCGGGACGGGATATGGAGAGCCGTACCAAGCTGGATCAAGAAATGCGTCAGTTGTTCAAGCAACATGGTGTGAAGCAGTCAGCTTCTCTTTGGCCAATCTTAATCCAAATGCCAGTCTTGTTGGCCTTGTTCCAAGCTTTGAGTAGGGTAGAATTTCTAAAAACGGGTCATTTCTTATGGATTAACCTTGGTGGTGTTGATACGACCTTTGTTTTGCCTATTCTGGCAGCTATCTTTACTTTCCTTAGCACCTGGTTATCCAATAAGGCCATGGTTGAGAAAAATGGTGCTATGACAGGAATGATGTATGCAATGCCAGTCATGATTTTCTTCTTTGCCATGTATTCACCAAGTGGGGTTGCCTTATACTGGGCGGTATCCAATGCTTATCAGGTGCTCCAAACCTATTTGCTCAACAATCCATTTAAGATTATTGCAGAGCGTGAGGCGGGAGTACAGGCTAGGAAGGATTTAGAAATCAAGAAGAGAAAAGCTCTCAAGAAAGCACAGAAAAAGAAAAAGTAAGGAGGAATCTTGTAATGGTATTATTTACAGGTTCAACTGTTGAGGAAGCAATCCAAACGGGATTAAAGGAATTGGGGATTCCTAGAATGAAGGCGCATATCAAGGTTGTCTCAAGGGAGAAAAAAGGTTTCTTTGGCCTTTTTGGGAAGAAACCAGCGCAAGTTGATATCGAAGCAATTAGTGAGACAACTGTTGTGAAGGCAAATCAGCAAGCAGTTAAGGGAGTTCCAAAGGAAGTTAATGCTAAGAACGAACCCGTTAAGACTGTTAGTGAAGCAACAGTAGACTTAGGCCATGTTGTTGAAGCAATCAAAAAAATCGAGGAAGAAGGACAAGGGATCTCTGAAGAAGTTAAGGCCGAAATTCTTAAAAATGAGAAAGAAGCTAGTACAATTTTAGAGGAGACTGGTCATATTGCCATTCTAAAAGATTTACTGCCAGAAGAATCTAAAGAGCAGGAAGAAGTCGAGCAGAATGATGATTTAGAAAATCTAGGTTTGAAGATTGAACCGACCTATGATATTGACCAGGTGGTCGAAGAAGTAACCAACTATGTTCAAGGTATTATTGATGATATGGATGTTGAGGGAGCAATCTCAAGCACTTCAAATCGCCGTTCTATCAATATGCAAATTGATACCAATGAACCGGGTCGTATTATCGGTTACCATGGTAAGGTTTTGAAATCTCTTCAGCTCTTAGCACAAAATTATCTTTATAACCGCTATTCAAGAACCTTCTATATTACCATCAATGTTAATGATTATGTAGAGCACCGTGCAGAAGTCTTGCAGAGCTATGCACAGAAGTTAGCTACACGTGTCCTAGAAGAGGGGCGTAGTCAGGTGACTGATCCAATGTCTAGCAGCGAACGTAAAATCATCCATCGTATTATTTCACGTATGGAGGGTATCACTAGTTATTCAGAAGGTGATGAGCCAAATCGTTACGTTGTGGTTGATACAGAATAATCAAAGCAAAATCAGGGGCACCCTGATTTTTTGCTATCTAAGGGAGGTTGATCTTATGTTGAATACAATGAGAGAATATCTAGCTTTCTCTGGCTTACAGTATCAAAAACCAGAGAAGGCAGGTCAAGAAGTTGAAAAAATGCTTTATTTGAGGAGTAAGGGGCAGGAGGCTAGAAAGGTCTTTACACACTTAGCCAAGGCTTTTCAAGAAGGACATCCAGAATGGAACCTTCAAGGGACGAGTCAGTGGATGAATCAAGCCCAACGTTTGCGACCGCATTTCTGGGCCTATCTACAGCGTGAGGGGGAAGTGTCAGAACCTATGTTGGCCCTTCGTTTGTATGGAAACCCTTCTGATTTTGGAGTTTCACTAGAAGTGAGTTTTATTGAACGTAAGAAGGATGAGCGAACATTAGGCAAACAAGCCAAGGTCCTAGAAGTTCCAGTGGTAGAAGGAATTTATTATTTAGTATACTCAGAGGGAGAAAGTCAAAGGATGGAGGCTACTGAGGAAAATCGCCGAGTTTTAAGGAAAAAAATCTCCCATCAGGAAGTTCGCAAAGTTTTAGTTAAATCGGATGTTCCAGTGGCCGAAAATTCATCTGAAGAAGAAATCCTAGAAGCTCTACTGGAATCTTATGAAACAATTCTTCCCTTTTATCTAGCTACGAGAAAATAAGATAAGCCGTAAAATATCATAAATCATACAGTCCAAGAGTGAACAGTCCGCTGTGTAATTCTTGGTCTTTTTGTTTCCGTTTTCACATTATATAATAAACTTACAAAAACAATTCAAAAGGAGAACAATTATGGAAGTCATTTCAAGTGTTCTAAATTGGTTTTCTAGCAATATTTTGCAGAATCCCGCATTTTTCGTAGGTTTATTGGTGTTGATAGGATATGCACTTTTGAAAAAACCTGCTCATGACGTTTTCTCAGGTTTCGTTAAAGCAACAGTAGGATATATGTTGCTCAACGTGGGTGCTGGTGGTTTGGTTACAACCTTCCGTCCAATCTTGGCAGCCCTTAACTACAAATTCCAAATTGGTGCAGCGGTTATCGACCCTTACTTTGGACTTGCTGCAGCAAACAACAAAATTGCAGCTGAATTTCCAGATTTTGTCGGAACTGCAACTACAGCTCTGTTGATCGGTTTTGGAGTAAATATCTTGCTTGTAGCTCTACGCAAGATTACGAAAGTAAGAACCCTCTTTATTACTGGTCACATCATGGTACAACAAGCTGCGACTGTATCTCTTATGGTTCTATTCTTAGTCCCACAATTGCGAAATGCTTATGGTACAGCAGCAATCGGTATCATCTGTGGCCTTTACTGGGCAGTTAGTTCAAATATGACTGTTGAGGCAACTCAACGTCTGACTGGTGGTGGCGGATTTGCGATTGGTCACCAACAACAATTTGCAATCTGGTTTGTAGATAAAGTGGCAGGACGCTTTGGTAAGAAAGAAGAAAGTCTAGACAATCTTAAATTGCCTAAGTTCCTCTCAATCTTCCATGATACTGTTGTTGCATCTGCTACTTTGATGCTCGTATTCTTTGGAGCCATTCTGTTAATCTTGGGTCCAGATATTATGTCTAATAAAGAAGTCATCACTTCAGGAACTCTATTCAATCCTGCAAAACAAGATTTCTTTATGTACATTATCCAAACAGCCTTCACCTTCTCAGTTTACTTGTTTGTTTTGATGCAAGGTGTCCGCATGTTCGTATCTGAGTTGACAAATGCCTTCCAAGGTATTTCAAACAAATTGTTGCCAGGTTCATTCCCAGCGGTCGACGTTGCAGCTTCTTATGGATTTGGTTCTCCAAACGCGGTCTTGTCAGGATTTGCCTTTGGTTTGATTGGTCAATTGATCACAATTGTCTTGCTTATCGTCTTTAAAAACCCTATCCTTATTATTACAGGATTTGTACCAGTGTTCTTTGATAATGCAGCCATCGCGGTCTATGCTGATAAGCGTGGCGGATGGAAAGCAGCCGTTATCCTATCCTTCATTTCAGGTGTCCTCCAAGTTGCTCTAGGAGCTCTCTGTGTAGCCCTTCTCGACTTAGCATCTTACGGTGGTTACCATGGAAATATCGACTTTGAATTCCCATGGCTTGGATTTGGTTATATCTTCAAATATCTCGGTATTGTTGGTTATGTACTTGTATGTCTCTTCTTGCTCGTTATTCCTCAACTTCAATTTGCAAAAGCAAAAGATAAAGAGAAATATTACAAGGGTGAAGTTCAAGAAGAAGCTTAGTGTCTAGAAAAGGAGAAATAAAATGGTTAAAGTATTAGCAGCGTGCGGAAATGGAATGGGTTCATCTATGGTTATCAAGATGAAGGTTGAAAATGCCCTCCGTAAGCTTAATCAAACAGACTTTACAGTCAATTCATGCAGTGTCGGTGAAGCAAAAGGTTTAGCAGCAGGCTATGACATCGTAATCGCTTCTCTTCATTTAATCCAAGAATTGGAAGGTCGGACTAATGGGAAGTTAATTGGGCTTGACAACTTGATGGATGATAAAGAAATCACAGAAAAACTCAGTCAAGCGCTACAGTAAAAGGTTGGAGGGGGCTGGACAGAAACTGAGAGTTATCGTTTCTGTCCTTCTCCCTCTTTAAATAAAGGAGGCAGATATGAATTTAAAACAAGCTTTAATTGACAATGACTCGATCCGACTAGGTTTAGAGGCTAACGATTGGAAAGAAGCAGTCAAGGTAGCAGTAGATCCCTTGATTGAAAGTGGGGCGATTTTGCCAGAGTATTACGATGCTATTATCGAATCGACTGAAGAGTATGGTCCTTACTATATCTTGATGCCAGGTATGGCTATGCCCCATGCTAGACCTGAAGCTGGAGTGCAAAGAGATGCCTTTTCATTGATTACCTTGCAAAATCCTGTTGTATTTTCAGATGGGAAAGAGGTCTCTGTTTTGTTGGCACTAGCTGCAACAAGCTCAAAAATTCACACAAGTGTAGCCATTCCACAAATCATTGCCTTATTTGAATTAGAAGATTCTATCGCACGTTTACAGGCTTGCCAAACTAAAGAAGATGTCTTGGCGATGATTGAAGAATCTAAGGATAGCCCTTATCTCGAAGGATTGGATTTGGAAAGTTAGAAAGAGGAATAAAGAGATGACAAAAAGAATACCTAATTTACAAGTTGCATTAGACCATTCAGACTTGCAAGGAGCAATTAAAGCAGCTATTTCTGTTGGTCAGGAAGTAGATATTATCGAAGCTGGAACTGTTTGCTTGCTTCAAGTTGGAAGTGAACTGGTTGAAGTCTTACGTAGCCTTTTCCCAGATAAGATTATTGTGGCAGACACAAAATGTGCCGATGCTGGTGGAACAGTTGCCAAAAATAATGCCGTTCGTGGAGCAGATTGGATGACTTGTATCTGTTGTGCAACCATCCCTACTATGGAAGCAGCTCTAAAGGCTATCAAGGCTGAACGTGGAGACCGAGGAGAAATCCAAATCGAGCTTTATGGTGATTGGACTTTTGAACAAGCTCAGCTTTGGCTAGATGCAGGTATCTCACAAGCTATCTATCACCAATCTCGTGATGCCCTTCTTGCTGGTGAAACTTGGGGTGAAAAAGACCTTAATAAGGTTAAAAAACTCATTGACATGGGCTTCCGTGTTTCTGTAACAGGTGGTCTAGATGTAGATACTCTCAAACTCTTTGAAGGCGTTGATGTCTTTACCTTTATTGCAGGTCGTGGAATTACAGAGGCTCCCGATCCAGCAGGAGCAGCGCGTGCCTTCAAGGATGAAATCAAACGAATTTGGGGGTAAACCATGGCACGTCCAATTGGAATTTATGAAAAGGCAACCCCGATACACTTTACCTGGCTAGAACGTTTGAATTTTGCCAAGGAGTTAGGTTTTGATTTTGTCGAGATGTCTATTGACGAGCGAGACGAGCGTTTAGCCAGACTTGACTGGAGTAAGGACGAGCGCTTGGATATTGTCAAAGCGATCTATGAGACTGGAGTTCGTATTCCTTCGATCTGTTTTTCAGGTCATCGTCGTTACCCATTGGGATCAAATGATCCAGTTCTAGAGGAAAAATCTCTGGAACTCATGAAAAAATGTATCGAATTAGCTCAGGATTTGGGAGTTCGCACGATTCAATTAGCTGGTTACGATGTTTACTATGAGGAAAAGTCACCCCAGACACGCCAACGTTTTATTAAAAATTTGAGAAAAGCTTGTGACTGGGCAGAAGAAGCTCAGGTGGTACTTGCCATCGAAATTATGGATGATCCTTTCATCAATAGCATCGAAAAATACTTGGCTGTAGAAAAAGAGATTGACTCTCCCTACCTCTTTGTCTATCCAGATATTGGTAATGTGTCTGCATGGCATAATGATGTCTACAGTGAGTTTTATCTCGGCCATCATGCCATCGCAGCTCTCCATCTCAAGGATACTTATGCAGTGACAGAAAGTTCAAAGGGCCAGTTCCGAGATGTACCTTTTGGGCAAGGTTGTGTCAAATGGGAAGAAGCTTTCGATATTTTAAAACAAACTAATTATAATGGACCTTTCCTAATCGAAATGTGGTCTGAAAATTGTGAAACTGTAGAAGAGACACGCGCAGCCATTCAAGAGGCCCAAGCCTTTCTCTACCCACTTATTAAGAAAGCAGGTCTGATGTAAGATGAATCAAGTAATTAATGATATGCGTAAACGAGTCTGTGATGCCAATCAATCATTGCCAAAACATGGACTTGTTAAATTTACCTGGGGCAATGTATCGGAAGTCAATCGCGAACTCGGTGTCATTGTTATCAAACCATCAGGTGTAGATTATGACGAATTGACACCTGAAAATATGGTGGTAACTGACCTGGATGGCAAGGTTCTAGAAGGAGATTTAAGACCATCTTCTGATCTTCCAACTCATGTGCAGTTATATAAGGCTTGGCCAGAGATTGCTAGTGTGGTCCATACCCATTCGACTGAAGCCGTTGGTTGGGCTCAGGCAGGTCGTGATATTCCTTTCTACGGAACAACCCATGCAGACTACTTCTACGGTTCAATCCCTTGCGCTCGTAGTTTGACTAAGGATGAAGTAGAAGTGGCCTATGAAAAAGATACTGGCCTGGTTATCGTAGAAGAGTTTGAACGTCGTGGTCTCAACCCTGTTGAAGTACCAGGGATTGTCGTACGTAATCACGGTCCATTCACCTGGGGCAAAAACCCAGAGAATGCTGTCTATCACTCTGTTGTACTAGAGGAAGTATCTAAGATGAATCGCTTTACAGAGCAAATCAATCCAAGAGTTGAACCTGCTCCTCGGTACATCCTAGAAAAACACTACCAACGTAAACATGGACCAAATGCTTATTACGGTCAAAAAAAATAAGAAATTGAATTGAAAAGAGGCTAGGACCTTTCGATCCAAGCCTCGCTTTTGTAGTTGTAAGTATCCACTGTTAGGAGTTTACAGCATATAATTGCAAAGTCTGTACGAATGTGATACCATTATAAAGTTGTTTTGGAAGCGATTGACAAATATAGGAGTATGAATTATGGTTTTAGATAAGGCGAGCTGTGACTTGCTTCAATATTTGATGGATCAAGAAACGTCCAAAACGATTATGACGATTTCGAAAGATCTAGCTCAATCTCGAAGAAAAATCTACTATCACATTGATAAAATCAATGATGCTTTGGATGATGAGAATTTGCATATCATCAGTCTGCCTCGGATTGGTATTTACTTGACCGATGAACAAAGAGAAGCTTGTCGTCAATTATTAGACGAAGTTGATTCTTATGATTACATCATGAGTGCCAACGAGCGGATGCAGCTGATGCTCCTTCTGATTGGTATTTCCAAAGAGAGAATCACGCTTGAAAAACTCATGGAATTAACAGAAGTCTCTCGAAATACGGTCCTAAATGATTTAAATACTATTCGTTACCAGCTGACACTAGAGCAGTATCAAGTAACGCTTCAAGTTAGTAAATCTCGCGGTTACTATCTAAATGCACATCCTCTAAATAAAATCCAGTATCTTCAATCCCTTCTCTATCATATCTTTATGGAAGAAAATCCAGCCTTTGTTGCTATTTTAGAGGAAAAGATCAAGGAACGATTAGACGGTGAGATGCTTCTTTCCGATGAGATCAATCAATTTCTCAAAAAACAGGTTCCGTTGGTTGAGCAAGATTTGGGGAAAAAAATAAACCATCACGAAGTCACATTTATGTTACAGGTTCTTCCCTATCTTCTACTAGGGTGTGATACCGTTACTCGAAATCAAGATAAACATCAAGAAATTGATCAAGAATTTTCATTGATTCGAAAGAGGATAGAATACCAGGTGTCTAAGAAACTAGGAGAACGCTTGTTTGAAACATTTGGAATCTCATTTTCAGAATTAGATAGATCTCTGTTAGCCATTCTTTTGTTATCCTATCGAAAAGATCGAGACATCCATGCAGAAAGTAAAGATTTTCAGCATTTGAGAATGGCTTTAGAAGAGTTTATTTGGTATTTTGAATCCCAAACCAGAATGGAGATTGAACAGAAAGAAGACTTGTTGAGGAATCTCGTGATTCATTGTAAGGCTCTACTATTTAGAAAAAATTATGGGATCTTCTCAAAAAATCCTTTAACTAGGCAGATTCGTTCCAAGTATAGTGAGCTTTTCGTAATTACAAAAAAATGTGCTGAAGTGCTAGAAGAAGCCTGGCAGATTCGATTGACGGATGATGAGATTGCCTATCTGACCATTCACGTTGGAGGATTTTTAAAGTATACTCCATCGATTCAAAACAATACCAAGAAGATTTATATTGTGTGTGATGAAGGTGTGGGCGTTTCTAAACTCTTACTTAAACAATGTCGCTTCTATCTTCCAAACGAACAGATTGGGGCAGTCTTTACCACTGAGCAGTTCAAAAGCGTGGAGGATATTACTCAGGTTGATTTACTGATCACAACAAACGATGAACTTGAGAGTCGCTTCCCTGTATTAAAGGTAAATCCTATACTTGAGGCAGAAGATATTTTACGCATAACAGACTTTATGAAGAATAAGGTCCTTAGAAAAGACGGTCGAACCTTCAAGGACAATCTATCAACCATTATCGGCACCTATATATCTGATAAACACGTTGCAGCAAAATTACAGGAAGAAATTCAACTCTTAATCAACCAAGAATTAGTCATACAAGCTTTTTTAGATGAATCATAAATATCACAGTCCAATGATGAACACAAACCTGTGTTTTTCTTGGTCTTTTTTAATATTTCGGTCGGTGTTATACTAAGTATGAAATGAAAACTTGAACAAAATATGGAGGATTTCAAATGCCAAACGTAAAAGAAATTACAAGAGAATCATGGATTTTAGCTACTTTCCCAGAGTGGGGAACATGGTTGAACGAAGAAATCGAAGAAGAAGTCGTGCCTGAAGGCAACTTTGCCATGTGGTGGCTAGGTAACTGTGGTACTTGGATTAAGACACCAGGTGGTGCTAACGTTGTCATGGACCTTTGGTCAAACCGTGGAAAATCAACCAAAAAAGTGAAAGATATGGTTCGTGGACACCAAATGGCAAATATGGCAGGTGTTCGTAAATTGCAACCAAACTTGCGTGTTCAACCAATGGTTATTGATCCATTTGCAATTAACGAACTAGATTACTACTTGGTTTCACACTTCCACAGTGACCATATCGACCCATACACAGCTGCAGCGATTCTCAACAATCCTAAGTTAGAGCATGTTAAGTTTATCGGTCCTTACCATTGTGGTCGAATCTGGGAAGGCTGGGGTGTTCCAAAAGAACGAATCATCGTTGTGAAGCCAGGTGATACTATCGAACTAAAAGACATGAAGATTCATGCAGTAGAATCATTTGACCGTACTTGCTTGGTAACTCTACCAGTAAATGGAGCTGACGAAACAGGTGGTGAACTTGCTGGGTTGGCTGTTACAGATGAAGAAATGGCTCAAAAGGCTGTTAACTATGTCTTTGAAACACCAGGTGGAACCATCTATCATGGTGCGGATTCTCACTTCTCAAACTACTTTGCGAAACATGGTAAAGACTTCAAAATTGATGTTGCTTTGAATAACTATGGTGAAAACCCAGTAGGTATCCAAGATAAAATGACTTCTATCGACCTTCTTCGCATGGCAGAAAATCTACGTGCCAAAGTCATTATCCCAGTTCACTATGATATCTGGTCTAACTTCATGGCTTCTACCAATGAAATCCTAGAACTTTGGAAAATGAGAAAAGATCGCTTGCAATACGATTTCCATCCATTTATCTGGGAAGTTGGTGGTAAATACACTTATCCTCAAGACCAACACTTAATAGAATATCATCACCCACGTGGTTTTGATGACTGCTTCGAACAAGACTCAAATATCCAATTCAAAGCCTTGCTTTAATATAAAAATTTTTTCTGGAGGTTATCCGTATGTTGCACGATACGGATAATTTTCATATAATAGTACAAATAGAATATGTGATAGACCTATCACCTCAAAGAGAAAGGAAATTCTATGTCAAATCTATCTGTTAATGCGATTCGTTTTCTAGGTATTGACGCTATCAATAAAGCCAACTCAGGTCACCCAGGGGTGGTTATGGGAGCTGCACCGATGGCATACAGCCTATTCACTAAAGAACTTCGTATCAATCCAGCTCAACCAAACTGGATTAACCGCGACCGTTTCATTCTTTCAGCTGGTCACGGATCAATGCTTCTTTATGCCCTTCTCCACCTTTCTGGTTTTGAAGATGTGAGTATGGATGAAGTGAAGAACTTCCGTCAATGGGGCTCTAAAACTCCAGGTCACCCAGAATTTGGTCATACAGCAGGGGTTGATGCAACAACAGGTCCTCTAGGACAAGGGATTGCGACTGCGACAGGTTTTGCACAAGCAGAACGTTTCCTTGCAGCTAAGTACAACCGTGAAGGTTATAACATCTTTGACCACTATACTTACGTTATCTGTGGAGATGGTGACTTGATGGAAGGTGTCTCAAGTGAAGCTGCTTCTTATGCAGGCTTGCAAAAACTAGACAAGTTGGTTGTTCTTTATGATTCAAATGATATCAACTTGGATGGTGAGACAAAAGATTCATTCACAGAAAGTGTTCGCGATCGTTACAATGCCTACGGTTGGCATACAGCCTTGGTAGAAGATGGAACAGATTTAGAAGCTATTCATGCTGCTATTGAAGAAGCTAAGGCTTCAGGCAAACCATCTTTGATCGAAGTGAAAACTGTTATTGGATATGGTTCTCCAAACAAACAAGGGACTAATGCCGTACACGGTGCTCCTCTTGGTGCAGACGAAACTGCAGCAACTCGCCAGGCACTTGGTTGGAACTATGAACCATTTGAAATCCCAGCAGAAGTTTATGATGATTTCAAAGAAAATGTTGCAGACCGTGGAGCATCAGCCTATGAATCATGGACAAAATTAGTCGCAGATTACAAAGAAGCTCATCCAGAACTTGCTGCAGAAGTGGAAGCAATTATCGAAGGACGCGATCCAGTTGAATTGACTCCAGAAGACTTCCCAGCTTTAGAAAATGGTTTCTCTCAAGCAACTCGTAACTCAAGTCAGGATGCTTTAAATGTAGTGGCTGCTAAATTGCCAACCTTCCTTGGCGGATCAGCTGACCTTGCACATTCAAATATGACTTACATCAAAACGGATGGACTTCAAGATGATGCAAATCGCTTAAATCGTAACATCCAGTTTGGTGTTCGTGAATTTGCAATGGGTACTGTCTTGAACGGAATGGCTCTTCACGGTGGACTTCGTGTTTATGGTGGAACATTCTTCGTATTCTCAGACTATCTTAAGGCAGCGGTTCGATTGTCAGCTCTACAAGGTCTTCCTGTAACTTATGTCTTCACCCACGATTCAATCGCAGTCGGAGAAGATGGTCCAACTCATGAACCAATTGAGCACTTGGCAGGTCTTCGTGCGATTCCAAACCTCAATGTTTTCCGTCCAGCAGATGCGCGTGAAACTCAAGCAGCTTGGTATCAAGCAGTGAAGAGCGAGAAAACACCAACTGTTCTTGTCTTGACTCGTCAAAACTTGACTGTTGAAGAAGGAACAGACTTTGACAAGGTTGCGAAAGGTGCTTATGTTGTCTATGAAAATGCAACTGATTTTGACACTATCTTGATTGCAACAGGTTCAGAGGTTAATCTGGCTGTTGCAGCTGCTAAAGAATTGGCAAGTCAAGGTGGAAAAGTTCGCGTAGTCAGCATGCCATCTACAGATGTTTTTGACGCACAGGATGAAGCCTACAAAGAAGAAATCTTACCAAATGCAGTTCGTCGCCGTGTAGCAGTCGAAATGGGAGCAACTCAAAACTGGTATAAATACGTTGGTCTTGATGGAGCAGTTCTTGGTATTGATACCTTTGGAGCGTCTGCACCAGCACCAAAAGTTTTAGCAGAATATGGATTTACAGTTGAAAACTTAGTAGAACTTGTAAACAACTTGAAATAAGAAAATCAGGGCATTTGCTCTGGTTTTTTATTGACCTAAAATCAAGGTGCAATCTTGTAAAAACAAGTGAAATTTGATATAGTAGTTTTATCTGAATTACAAAGGAGAAAAAATAATGGGTGGGAATTTAACATTCTTGATTATGCTTGTTTTGATGTTTGGCTTGATGTTTTTCATGCAACGTTCTCAAAAGAAACAAGCTGAAAAACGTATGGAGAGCCTCAACAAACTTCAAAAAGGCTACGAAGTAATCACTATCGGTGGTCTCTACGGTACAGTCGACGAAGTTGATACTGAAAACAAAACGATTGTACTTGATGTAGACGGAGTATACTTGACTTTCGAATTAGGTGCAATTAGAACAGTTTTGCCAGCCAAAGAAGCTGTCACACCTGAAGGTGCAGTTATCGAAGAAGGCAGTGCTATTGAAGAATAAAACGGGGTGGAATGCATTCCCGTTTTTCTATAAATGAGAGGAACAATGATGAAAAAAGTTGTCTTTGTCTGTCTTGGCAATATTTGTCGTAGTCCTATGGCGGAATTTGTAATGAAATTCCTGACCGATAAATATGAGATTCAAAGTCGAGCGACTTCTTCCTGGGAACACGGTAATCCAATCCACAAAGGGACACAAGGCATCTTTCGAAGTCATGGCGTTCCTTATGATACTTCGAAAACTTCCCAACAAATTTCTAAAAAAGATTTTGAGTATTTTGACTATATCATTGGGATGGATGAGTCTAATCTCGCTGATTTGCATCAGATGTGTCCACAGGATCAACAATATAAGATACAGCCTTTTGCATCTGAAAGCGTTCCAGATCCCTGGTATACAGGTGATTTTGAAGAAACTTATGACCGAGTTTTAACTGGTTGCCAGGCTTGGTTAAGTCGCTTAGAAAATGAGAGTGAACATGGAAAATTTAAAAAAACTCTATGAAAAATATAGTGTCTATTTAACACGTCCCCGTTTAGAAATTGCGACAGTGATCGTCATTGTTGTCTGTGCAGGTCTCGTATTTCTGACTAATCTTCCAAAACAGGGCGTTCTTAAGCTTGATAACGATGCTATTATTTATGACGGGAGCCTAGTTCGTGGTAAGATGAATGGTCAGGGCACTGTTACCTTCTCAAACGGTGATACCTATACTGGAGAATTTAGCAATGGTGCCTTCAATGGTAAAGGTACCTACCAAGCTAAAGCAGGTTGGGTATATGAGGGAGACTTTGTAAATGGCCAAGCTGAAGGAAAAGGAAAACTGACTACCGAACAAGAAGTAGTCTATGAAGGGGATTTCAAACAAGGTTTATTTCAACAAGCACAATAACCTCCTCCTAGAAGGAGGTATTCTTCCAGAGTCTAAGAAAGCGCTTACATGGAAATAAAAACGGCTTACAAGACTGTTTTACAACTAAGTTTGTGAAAAATAAAACTTTTACGGAATAATTCACAAACTTTAAGTGAAAAAGTGCATGTGCGGGTATGTTTGAAATTATTTTCACAAACAAATAAAAAAAGTTTGTGAAATATCTATGAAACTGTTTACAAACGTTTAAAAAAGAGTTATAATAAACTTGTGAAAAAATTAACAAAGGACTTACAATCCTTGAAAGCTATGGAGGAAAATATGGCTGATAAAAAAACTGTAACACCAGAAGAAAAGAAACTCGCTGCTGAAAAGCATGTCGATGGTTTGGTGCAAAAAGCTTTAGTTGCCCTTGAAGAAATGCGTAAACTTGACCAAGATCAAGTCGATTATATCGTAGCAAAAGCTTCAGTTGCAGCACTTGATGCTCACGGAGAATTGGCTTTACATGCCTTTGAAGAAACAGGACGTGGAGTATTTGAAGATAAAGCAACTAAAAACCTATTTGCTTGTGAGCACGTAGTAAACAACATGCGCCACACTAAAACAGTTGGTGTTATCGAAGAAGATGATGTAACAGGATTGACTCTTATCGCTGAACCAGTTGGTGTTGTTTGTGGTATCACTCCAACAACAAACCCTACTTCAACAGCAATCTTTAAAGCGTTGATTTCATTGAAGACTCGTAATCCTATTGTCTTTGCATTCCACCCATCAGCTCAAGAATCATCAGCTCATGCAGCTCAAATCGTGCGTGACGCAGCGATTAAAGCGGGTGCTCCTGAAAACTGTGTACAGTGGATTACTGAACCATCTATGGAAGCAACTAGTGCATTGATGAACCACGAAGGTATTGCAACAATCCTTGCAACAGGTGGTAATGCCATGGTTAAAGCGGCATACTCATGTGGTAAACCAGCTCTTGGGGTAGGTGCCGGAAACGTTCCAGCTTATGTTGAAAAATCAGCTAACATCCGCCAAGCTGCTCACGATATCGTAATGTCTAAATCATTTGACAATGGTATGGTCTGTGCATCTGAACAAGCGGTTATCATTGATAAAGAAATTTACGATGAATTTGTAGCAGAGTTCAAATCTTACCATACTTACTTTGTAAACAAAAAAGAAAAAGCACTTCTTGAAGAGTTCTGCTTCGGCGTGAAAGCAAATAGCAAAAACTGTGCTGGTGCAAAATTGAACGCTGACATCGTTGGTAAACCAGCAACTTGGATTGCAGAACAAGCAGGATTTACTGTTCCAGAAGGAACAAACATTCTTGCTGCAGAATGTAAAGAAGTTGGTGAAAACGAGCCATTGACTCGTGAAAAATTGTCACCAGTTATCGCAGTTTTGAAATCTGAAAGCCGTGAAGATGGTATTGCTAAAGCTCGTCAAATGGTTGAATTTAACGGTCTTGGACACTCAGCTGCCATCCATACTGCTGATGAAGAATTGACTAAAGAATTTGGTAAAGCTGTTAAAGCTATTCGTGTTATCTGTAACTCACCTTCTACTTTCGGTGGTATCGGGGACGTTTATAATGCCTTCTTGCCATCATTGACACTCGGATGTGGTTCTTACGGACGTAACTCAGTTGGGGATAACGTTAGCGCCATTAACCTCTTGAATATCAAAAAAGTCGGAAGACGGAGAAATAACATGCAATGGATGAAACTTCCTTCAAAAACATACTTTGAACGTGATTCAATTCAATACCTTCAAAAATGTCGTGACGTTGAGCGTGTCATGATCGTTACTGACCACGCTATGGTAGAGCTTGGCTTCCTTGATCGTATCATCGAACAACTTGACCTTCGTCGCAATAAGGTTGTTTACCAAATCTTTGCAGATGTAGAACCAGATCCAGATATCACTACAGTTGAACGTGGTACTGAGATTATGCGCTCTTTCAAACCAGATACAATCATCGCTCTTGGTGGTGGTTCACCAATGGATGCTGCTAAAGTAATGTGGCTCTTCTATGAGCAACCAGAAGTGGACTTCCGTGACCTTGTACAAAAATTCATGGATATCCGTAAACGTGCCTTCAAATTCCCATTGCTTGGTAAGAAGACTAAATTCATCGCGATCCCAACTACATCTGGTACAGGATCTGAAGTAACTCCATTTGCCGTTATCTCTGATAAAGCAAACAACCGTAAATACCCAATCGCTGACTACTCATTGACACCAACTGTGGCAATCGTAGACCCTGCCTTGGTATTGACAGTTCCTGGATTTGTTGCTGCTGACACTGGTATGGACGTATTGACTCACGCGACTGAAGCTTACGTATCACAAATGGCTAGCGACTACACTGACGGTCTTGCTCTTCAAGCGATCAAACTCGTATTCGAAAACCTTGAAAGCTCAGTTAAGAATGCAGACTTCCACTCACGTGAGAAAATGCATAACGCTTCAACAATCGCTGGTATGGCCTTTGCGAATGCCTTCCTAGGTATTTCTCACTCAATGGCCCATAAGATTGGTGCGCAATTCCACACAATCCATGGTCGTACAAATGCAATCTTGCTTCCATACGTTATCCGTTACAATGGTACTCGCCCAGCTAAGACAGCTACATGGCCTAAGTACAACTACTACCGTGCAGACGAGAAATATCAAGATATCGCTCGTATGCTTGGACTTCCAGCTTCTACACCAGAAGAAGGGGTTGAATCTTTCGCAAAAGCTGTTTACGAACTCGGTGAGCGCGTAGGTATCGAAATGAACTTCAAAGCACAAGGTGTTGACGAAAAAGAATGGAAAGAACATTCACGTGAATTGGCCTTCCTTGCTTATGAAGACCAATGTTCACCTGCAAACCCACGTCTTCCAATGGTTGACCATATGCAAGAAATCATCGAAGATGCTTACTATGGTTACAAAGAAAGACCAGGACGCCGTAAATAATTGATTATCAGCCAAAACCGAGGGTAAACCTCGGTTTTTTTATGATTAGAGAATATATTTTTTATTAAGAAATGCATAGAATTGGAGTAGGCTGCAAGGCTAAGTAAAGAAATGAAAATATTATCAAAGCTTATCAGAAAAACAAGGCCAGCGCTTGCAATTAAACTCAAATAGTTATATAATAGGTATGTTGAAAGGTGATTTGTAGTGATTCAAGTTACTCTTTTCACAATAAAATTTTCATGATTTTCATAAGGAGGAAATCACTAATGGTAGTTAAAGTTGGTATTAACGGTTTCGGACGTATCGGTCGTCTTGCTTTCCGCCGTATCCAAAACGTAGAAGGTGTTGAAGTTACTCGCATCAACGACCTTACAGATCCAGTTATGCTTGCACACTTGTTGAAATATGACACAACTCAAGGTCGTTTCGACGGAACTGTGGAAGTTAAAGAAGGTGGATTTGAAGTTAACGGTAAATTCATCCGTGTTTCTGCTGAACGTGATCCAGAACAAATCGACTGGGCTAACGACGGTGTAGAAATCGTTCTTGAAGCTACTGGTTTCTTTGCTAAGAAAGCAGCTGCTGAAAAACACTTGCACCCAGGTGGAGCTAAGAAAGTTGTTATCACTGCTCCTGGTGGAAACGACGTTAAAACAGTTGTATTCAACACTAACCACGATGTCCTTGATGGTACTGAAACAGTTATCTCAGGTGCTTCATGTACTACAAACTGCTTGGCTCCAATGGCTAAAGCTCTTCAAGACAACTTTGGTGTTGTAGAAGGATTGATGACTACTATCCACGCTTACACTGGTGACCAAATGATCCTTGATGGACCACACCGTGGTGGTGACCTTCGTCGTGCTCGCGCTGGTGCAGCAAACATCGTTCCTAACTCAACTGGTGCTGCTAAAGCTATCGGTCTTGTAATCCCAGAGTTGAACGGTAAACTTGACGGATCTGCACAACGCGTTCCAACTCCAACTGGATCAGTTACTGAATTGGTAGCTGTTCTTGAAAAGAACGTTACTGTTGATGAAGTGAACGCAGCTATGAAAGCAGCTTCAAACGAATCATACGGTTACACAGAAGATCCAATCGTATCTTCAGATATCGTAGGTATGTCTTACGGATCATTGTTTGACGCAACTCAAACTAAAGTTCTTGACGTTGATGGTAAACAATTGGTTAAAGTTGTTTCATGGTACGACAACGAAATGTCATACACTGCACAACTTGTACGTACTCTTGAATACTTCGCTAAAATCGCTAAATAATTCTTGAGTTGATAAAAGCAAGGCCAACTGGTCTTGCTTTTTTTTGGTATCTATAAGAAAAAATGGATGATAGTGTCATCCATTTTGGTTTAATTCTCTTTCAAATGTATCTGATAGCGCAGTAAAGCTTAATTTGTTTAAGGTCAGAGGATGGACAAAAGAAAGTTTAAATGCATGAAGCATTAGTCTTTTAGTTTTTGAATGTGGATTGTAGAGAGGGTCTCCAAGGATTGGATGACCGTGGTGAGATAAATGAACTCGAATCTGATGAGTACGTCCTGTTTTTAATCGACAACGAAGAAGACTGGTCTTGTTTTGAAATTGTTTCAATCGAGTTACATGAGTTTCAGCATATTGCCCATTTTTTGTATCGACTATTCTTTTTCTGCGATCATGACGATCACGTCCGATTTTGTCCTTGAAAACAAGCTCTTTGCTGCTGATATTTCCGTTAACAAGTGCCCAATATTCTCTAGAAATCTCTTTTTTCTCCAATAAGCGATTGAGAATAGGCAGGATAAAAGGATTTTTAGCGAAGAGAACTAAACCGCTGGTTTCCATGTCTAGACGATGAACGACATAACAGGTCTGGCCAACGTAGGCACTGACATGGTTAAGAAGAGCAATCTCATCTGGTTGATTCCCGTGAGTTTTCATTCCTTCAGGTTTGTTGACGATGATTAAATGTTGGTCCTGATAAACTTCTTGGACAAGATTAGGATTCCCCCAAACAATTTCTTTTGTAGGATAATCCTCCTCATCGAAAATCAGTTGACATTCATCTCCGGATTTGACAGTTTGATGCCAGTGGACTTCTTCTTGATTGATGAGAATGTGCTTTTTAATTCTCAAGAAATGCCGTATTTTTCTCGGAATGAGTAGTTGCTCCTCCAAGAAGATTTTGACAGTCATTTCAGGAAGAGAATCAGGGATAACAAAGGTAAATTTCATACAGATATTGTAACAAAAAATAGATTATTTGGATAGAGAATCTAGCTAAATTCTTGTCTTCCTATGGGGAAGATGATAAAATAAACGCATGAAATTAGATACATTATTTGAAAAGTTTCTTTCTTTATTTAAAAAAGAAGAAGCTGAAATGGAAGAAATAGAAATCGACGAAGCTAATAATGAAGAAAATACCTCGACTAATTTAAGACGGTCAAGAGGTGGGCGAAAGAAAGTTGGGCAAGTCGGACCCATTCGAAAATTTTGGCGTCGCTATCATCTGACCAAAATCTTTCTAATTCTTGGACTAAGTGCAAGCTTGTTTGTTGGGGTTTATCTATTTGCCTTGGCTAAATCGACAAATGTTACAGACTTGCAGAATGCTTTGAAAACACGAACGGTGATTTTTGATAGAGAAGAGAATGAGGCTGGTGCCTTGTCAGGCCAAAAAGGAACCTATGTTGAGCTCTCGGAAATTAGTGAAGATTTGCAGAATGCTGTTATTGCGACAGAAGATAGAAGCTTCTATAAAAATAGTGGAATTAACTATGGTCGCTTTTTCCTAGCAATCCTAACAGCTGGTCGCTCGGGTGGTGGTTCTACAATTACCCAACAGTTAGCGAAAAATGCTTATCTTTCACAAGACCAAACTGTTCAGAGAAAGGCTAAAGAATTCTTTCTTGCTTTAGAATTAACCAAAAAATACAGTAAAAAAGAAATTCTAACCATGTATTTGAACAATGCCTACTTTGGTAATGGAGTTTGGGGTGTTGAGGATGCTAGTAAAAAGTACTTTGGTGTTTCAGCATCGGAATTAACTCTTGATGAAGCCGCCACTTTAGCAGGTATGCTTAAAGGCCCAGAGTTGTACAATCCTCTGAATTCTATTGAGCATTCAACTAATCGAAGAGATACTGTCTTGCAAAATATGGTGGCTGCAGGTTACCTTGATAAAAATAAGGAAGCAGAAGCAGCAAGTGTTGATATGGCTTCTCAATTGAAAGATAGTTATGAAGGGAAAATATCAGACTACCGTTATCCTTCCTATTTTGATGCAGTTGTTAATGAAGCTATTGAAAAGTATAATCTAACAGAGGAAGAAATCGTTAATAACGGTTATCGAATTTATACGGAGCTAGATCAAAATTACCAAGCAAATATGCAGGTTATCTATCAAAATACTTCGCTCTTTCCGACAGCTGAAGATGGGACACATGCAGAGTCTGGTAGTGTCGCTTTGGAGCCAAAAACGGGTGGAGTTCGAGGAGTTGTTGGTCGAGTGGCAGGGGATGATAAGACAGGTTTCAGAAATTTTAACTATGCAACCCAGACCAAAAGAAGTCCAGGTTCAACGATTAAACCTTTAGTAGTCTATACACCAGCAGTCGAAGCGGGTTGGGCTTTAAATAAAGAATTGGATAATCATACCATGGAATATGGAGACTATAAGGTTGACAACTACGCTGGGATCAAAACATCACCAGAAGTTCCAATGTATCAAGCCTTAGCCGAGTCTCTAAATCTTCCTGCTGTAGCGACAGTTAAGCAACTTGGTATCGATAAGGCTTTTGAATCAGGTGAAAGATTCGGACTTGATTTAACGAATGTTGATCGTGTGCTAGGTGTAGCTCTAGGTGGTGGGGTGGAGACAAGTCCGCTACAAATGGCGCAGGCTTATGCAGCGTTTGCAAATGAAGGTTTGATACCTGAAGCGCATTTTATTACTCGTATTGAAAATGCGAGTGGCCAAGTCATTGCAACTCACAAAAATTCTCAAAAACGTATAATAGATAAGTCAGTAGCCGATAAAATGACCAGTATGATGTTAGGTACTTTTACAAACGGTACAGGAATAAGCTCCTCGCCAGATGACTATGTTATGGCTGGGAAAACTGGTACAACTGAAGCAGCTTTTAACCCAGTATATACAAGTGACCAGTGGGTTATCGGATATACGCCTGATGTGGTGATAAGTCATTGGCTTGGTTTCCCGACTACGGACGAAAATCATTATCTGGCAGGTTCGACTTCGAATGGTGCTGCTCACATTTTTAGAAGTATGGCGGAAACAATTCTTCCTTATACACCAGGTAGTACCTTTACAGTTGAAAATGCCTATAAGTTGAATGGTATTGAACCAGAAAACACACGGAAACAAACTACAAGTGATACTAGTACGCAGTCGGATGATATATTAGCAGATATTCGTGGACGAGCACAAAATCTGGTCGATGAAGCAGGCAAAGCTATTTCAGATGCTAAGATTAAAGAAAAAGCCCAGACAGTTTGGGATACCATTGTAGATCTGTTTCACTAATACGTTTATAAGCTAAAAGACAAGGATTCAAATCTTTGTCTTTTTTCACTCTCACTTGTCAGCATTTACAACTTCCATAACATTACAGACTTGAAAAAACACAAGATAGGAAAGACAGCCCCTCTTTCCTCCTTTCTCTGCTATACTACAAGCAGAGAAAGGGGGAAAGCAAATGCTTGAAAAGAATTATGCAAAGGTAAAAGGAATTGTTCATAGATGCCGAAAAGATTATTATCTTCATCTATGGGAAAAAGAAGACTGGGACCAAGAAGGCATGATCTGTCTCCATGAACTTCTAGAACACCATCCAGAACTAGTGGAAGAAGAAAAGAAACTCTACGTCTACTTTAAAACAAAATTTCGGAATCGAATCCTTGATAGCGTCAGAAAACAAGAGAGTCAAAAGCGTCGCCTAGACCGAATGTCCTACGAAGAAGTAGGGGAGATTAGCCATCGCCTACCAGAAGGAGGTTTATGGCTGGATGATTATTATGCCTTTCATGACTTGTTAGGTAATTATAGAAGAAAGTTGCCCCAAGATAAGCAAGAAGCCTACGAACGTCTATGGGCAGACGAACGATTTAAAGGTCGCAAAGCCCTTCTCAGAGAGCTGAAGGAATTAATTCAGGAGAAATGAAAAAAATTTTAAAAAAGGTGTTGACAAAGTAAGAAAAGTCGGTATAATAGTAAGAGTTGAAAATAACAACTCCGGTCCGTTGGTCAAGGGGTTAAGACACCGCCTTTTCACGGCGGTAACACGGGTTCGAATCCCGTACGGACTATAGTATGTTACAGATGAAACACTAGATGAAAAAAATTAAAAAAAGTTTCAAAAAAGTGTTGACAAGCGAAAGCGACTGTGATATACTAATATAGTTGTCACTTGAGAGAAGCGAGTGACAAAGACCTTTGAAAACTGAACAAGACGAACCAATGTGCAGGGCACTACAACTAAGGTTGTAGTACTGAACAATGAAAAAAACAATAAATCTGTCAGTGACAGAAATGAGTG